>CAYGOX010000089.1:0-12051 GCA_964351485.1 uncultured Halioglobus sp. | reverse complement strand
CTTGAACGAGCGGGACTGGGGCGGCGCCGAGCAGGTCGCCAACCTGCGATTCGGGCTGCCCGGCCAGGACCCGCAGGGCGCCATTCGCGCCGTGCCGCTGGACGCGCTGGGCACCCCCTCGGTGGAACCGTCCCAGAGTCCTATCACCCGCCAGAACGGTCAGCGCTACACCGTCGTACAGGGCTACCTGCGCCGCGGCATTCTCCCCGAGGAAGCGATGAAGGAATTGCGCGCCGACCTGCGTGACAATCCCATCGAAATGCCTCCGGGCTACAGTTGGCGCGAGGGTGGCGATGCCGACGAACGCGCCGGCGTGGTCGACGACCTGATGGCCCCCATGGGCTTTATCCTGTCGGGCCTGCTCGCAACCATTGTGATGACCTTCAACTCCTGGCGCCTCTCGGGCATCGCGTTCCTGGTGTGCATCTGCTCCCTTGGGCTGTCCCTCCTCGCCCTGGCGATTTTCCGTTACCCGTTCGGCATTCAGGCACTGATCGGGGTCATCGGCTCGATCGGGGTATCGATCAACGCGGCGATCATCATCATGACAGCGCTGCAGGCCGACGAGAGCGCCTGCCGCGGTGAACCGCTGGGCATCCGTAGAGTCGTCATGGATTCGAGCCGCCACATTATCTCCACGACGGTCACCACCTTCGGCGGCTTCCTCCCGCTGATCCTGGAGGGCAGCGAGTTCTGGCCGCCGTTTGCCATGGCCATCGCAGGTGGCGTGCTGCTCTCCACCATCATTTCGTTTTTCCTGGTACCGCCCCTGTTCATGCTCGCGTCCCGCACGCGCAAGGCGGGCCTGGATGCCCTGCCCCCGGAAGCCCCCACGGAGGTCGTCGTACCATGAACGCCGCCAAGCCCTACCACCACGGCAACCTGCGTGACGCACTCATCCTCGCCGCGGCAGAACTGATCGAGGAATCCGGCTCTGCGGAGTTTTCACTCAGTGACGCAGCGCGCCGCGCCGGGGTCAGCAACGCCGCCCCCTATCGACATTTCAAGGACAAGGAGGCGCTGTTACGCGCGGTCTCGGAACTGGGCTTTTACGGTCTGGACGTAGCCACACGCGACGTCACCGACCGCTACGAGTACGGCTCGCAGGCCTGCATTGTGGAGCTGGGCAAAAGCTATATTCGCTACTTGAGCGCCAGGCCGGCCTTTTTCGATCTCATGTGGGGTGAAGAGGGCCGCGCTGCCCGCGACGCCATTGGCGACAGCACCGAACACCTGCGCAACGGGGGGTTCTGGCTGTTCGTCAACCAGGTCGATGCCTGGCTGGAAAAACACGGCCTCACCGACAGCGACCCCATGGATATCGCGTTCAAGCTGTGGGCCATGGCCATCGGGATCTGCCACCTGGTGATCAACCGAAATTTCGAGCGTTTCGCCGAAGACATCGACCCGTACCAGATACTGGCTACCAGTTCTGACGCGTTTCTGCGCGGCCTGCTGTCGCAACCCTGAAGGGGTTACCGGGCGAGCAAACCTACCATTTCAGCGGAATCTGGTTTTTCGGGAAATTGACTGAATCAAAGAACCAGGTTTCCAGTGCGTAGCGCGGCTGTTCATAGCTGGGCAGGCACTGGGAGCGATGCAGCAGGAGGTGATCAAAAAACAGCAGGTCACCGGCGCGAAACACCGGCGCCACGATGCCCTCATCGCCGAAACGCTCCCTGACGCTATCGGCCGACGCACTCCACTCCAGCACACCCGTCCCCTTGGCGTAACTGTGCATGAGGCGTGTGGGGACCAGGTCCAGGCCGTGGGCGGCCTGCCCCGGACCGCAATCGGAAAGCGGCACCCAGGTATTGAGGCTGGCGATGTCATCGCCCATGAAAGCACCATCCTGGTGAAAATCCAGGGGGTTGTCCGGCGGGCCAGAGCGGCGCATGACCCACTTGTAGATTGAAGCGCAGGGCTCGTTGCCGAAATACTCTCTCAACAGGTCCTTCAAACCCCTGTCCGCATACAACTGCAACATGCGCTCTGCCACGATAGGCGTTTGTGCGACCAGGTGGGAACGGCTCACCGCGAAGGGCTGCCCGAGATTACGCGACGTCCTGACCGTATCGGAGTACGTCGGATTCTCCTTCCGCTTCTGTTCGATGTCGCTCTGCATTTTGCGGGAGACCTCGCTGAGGTCCAGCCGTTTGCGCAGGTACTGGGTCAGCCGATTGTCATGGCCGTGGAGCATGAAGGCATAGTCGATATAGGCTCGCAATCCGGCGACCTGCCGCGGACCAAAAAACCCTCTGACCAGGAGACACCCACGATCGCGCATCGCCTCGACCAGTTTCTCCAGGGTCAAATCTCCGGCCTCGATTTCCGGGACCTCGGCCGGCCTCACACCAGGATACTCCTCAAGGTTATCGATAACTCTTGAGGTATTCGCTGAAGGAATATCCATGAAGTACCGCATGCGGTCGCGCAGTGTACGCAGGTAGTGATCGCGGTGGCGCAGGTTGTCTACAAACAGGTTCGTTTTGGTCAGCACTCTACGTTCCCCGTGCTCGGGCGTCGGATGTGGCCAGTATACACCGCCAATCCTGACGACGGATGCGCGCACCCGGTTGATCAACGTCCACCGGGCAAGAAACGGTTTCTTTTTCGCTGAATTCGGGCTATAAACAACAGTGTCGTATTTGAACTTCCCTCTGGGACGCTCAAAACAGTCAAACGACAACGAACGACAACACAGCAAACAATAATCCGATAATGGAAAGTGCTGGAGGTATCGTGAGCCAAACACACGTGGAAACTGCCCGTTTCCGACACAGGGAGATTCTCCTGACCACCGGTTTACTGGTGTCGGCGGGAGTCATCGGGGTATTGGCGGGTGAGCCGCTGGCACAGGGCGTAGAAACCCTGTTTGACGGTCTCATGGAACGCGGTCGTCAGGTATTCGATTCGCACTACGCGTTACAGCGCTCCTGACCAACCCCCTGCTCCACCCTTTTCGCGCGACACGTCGTCGCGACCTCCTGGTTTTGCGCCTGTCCTGTGCGCACTGATCGACCCGGCGCCGGCAATTTTTGCTAAACTCCCCCGCCTGAATCTCCACCTGAACCTGCCATCGATCAAGAGGAACCTCTATGTCCGCCCGTCCGTTCAATATCCTGGGTATCCAACAAATCGCCGTGGGCGGTCTCGACAAGGAAAAACTGCGCGCTTTCTGGGTCGACACACTCGGTCTCACCCATGCCAGCACCTACACCAGCGAGAAAGAGAACGTCGACGAGGATATCTGTGAAATGGGCAGCGGTCCGTTCAAGGTCGAGGTAGACCTCATGCAACCGCTGGACCCCGAGAAGAAGCCCCGGGTCAATGAGCCTGCGCTCAATCACGTCGGCCTCTGGGTGGACGACCTCGCCGCCGCCGTCGAGTGGCTCACAGCGCAGGGCGTGCGCTTCACGCCCGGCGGCATCCGTCCCGGCGCAGCCGGCTACGATGTGTGCTTCATACACCCCAAAGGCAATGAGGAGTTTCCGCAGGGTTCGGAGGGTGTACTGGTGGAACTGGTGCAGGCGCCCGACGAAGTCCGCGAAGCGTTCGCCACGATCGCGAACGCCTGACCTAGCCCACGGGGCGCCAACCGGCGCCCCCTACCAGAGCGCCACGGGGTTGATCATCATCTGCACGGCCCCCTTCACCCGCGCCTGGCCCAGCACGAACAGGAATTCATTCACGCCTTCACGCGCGAGGCGCCCGGTGTTCATCGTTTCCAGGATATAGATGCCGTGGTGCTTGAGCAGGATGACATGCCCGTAGACCTTCCGGTCACCCTCTATCTCAGGCATCACCTCCAGCGCCCAGGTATCGGCGCCGACCGCCATCGGCTCCAGTGACGCGAGGTAGCGCGCCGCCTCATTGGTAATTCCCGGCTCTGACGACACCCAGGTCTGCGGATTGGCCACCAGGTGTGCGTCAGTCCAGCCCGTGTGCAGCAGGATGATGTCGCCGGTCTTGAAGGTCACACCCTGCGCCTTGGCCGCCGCGCGGATATCCGCCGAGGAGATCGGCTGCCCGCCCGCCATGGCTTCGACGCCAAAATGTGCAGCCATATTCAGCAGCACACCGCGCCCCACCAGCGGCGGCACCTTGGCGATACCCAGGTGGGTCAGGCCGGTCAACTCGGAGATATCCTTCGCCTTGTGGCAGTTGTAGTAGGCGTCGCCCTCGCCCATGTGGCCCAGCCCATCCAGTTGCGGGCCGATACCCCACCACAGCTGCGCGACATCGTCGTTGTAGATGGCCGACCAGTCGTAGTCCTGGGCGAGGTCACGACCATACTGCTGGCCAGGCTGCACGACCTGCAGGGACATCTGTCGCGGCGGGAAAGCGGGCATGTTCGGGTCGATGACGATCCCGAGCGGATGCGACTGCCCCTGCTTGACCAGCGACACCGCGGCCAGCGTGTTCTGCGCGGAGATATGATTGGCCGCGCCGATTTCATCACCGGTTCCCCAGCGTGAGGGTTCACAGTCTTCCTCCGCTAATGTAGTGGTTGCAAGGACAGCGGCGAGGACCGTACCGAGAATGGCTGTGGCCAATGACTTGATGAGTGACATGCGGTATCTCCGGGTTGGCGCGCTGCCGCGCGGACGTGGGCTGAACGAGCCGGGAGCATCGCAAAGGCCCTGATTCGGGTCAACCGGCAAGCGGTATACAAACCCGGTATCATCAGGGAAATAAAAAAACGCACAAGGATAGTCCCATGCCCGTTTCACGTCGCCGCTTTATCCGCAATTCATCCCTGCTCGCCGCCGGCTCACTCCTCACCGCGGGCTGCAGCGATAATCGGTCGGGGCTACCCGGTGCCAGCGGTACCGCGATCATCGTGGGGTCGGGATTCGCCGGTTCCGTGGCCGCTTTGCGACTGGCGCTTGCCGGCATACCAACGATCGTACTGGAACGCGGCCAGGAGTGGATCGTCACCGGGCCGGATACGTTTCCAACCACCCGCAACTTTGATGCACGCGGAACCTGGTCCATCCCCTCTTCCGGTGCTTCGAATACCGGACAACCCGGCTTTGCAGGGCTGCTCGAAACGATACAGGGCGAGAACGTCGCCGCCGTCTGCGGCGCCTGCGTTGGCGGTGGCTCACTGGTCTACGGCGGCGTGCTTATCCAGCCCGAACAGGCTGTCTTCGAGCAGGTGTTTCCCTACATCGGCTACGACGAGATGGACGCGCTCTACTATCCGCGCGTACTGCAAATGCTCGGCGCCGCACCCATTCCCGACGATGTCCTCGCTTCACCGACCTACGCGGCCCATCGCACCTTCATCGAGGACGCGCAGGCACTGGGCTACGAGATTCTGCGTCCGCACACCAGCTTCGACTGGGACATCATCCGGCGCGAGATCAACGGCGACATTCCGGCGGCGGCCAGCATCGGCGAGTACGCCTTTGGCTGCAACAGTGATGCCAAGCAGTCCACCGACAAAAACTATCTCCGGCAGGCCGTGGCCACGGGCAATGTCGAAATACGCAGCCTGACCGAGGTCGAAATGATCAGCGAACGCGCGGGCGCGGGATATCGCGTGGCCTGCCGCCGACTCAGCGCCGAGGGCGAGGTGCTGGAAAATTTCGCCCTGGAGGCCGATTACCTGTTTATGGCCGCGGGCTCGATGAACACGACGCGCCTGCTGCTCAAGAGCCAGGACAGCGGCGAATTAACCGGAGCCAACGACCGTGTCGGGTACGGCTGGGGGACCAACGGCGATCTGCTCCTGGCCCAGTCACACCCGGGGGTTACGCCGGGGCCCCAGGGTGGGCCGGCCTGCATCGCCACCGCCGACCGCACGGATCCGAATCGCGTGGTGACCCACATGCATTCACCACAGGGCGCGGTCCCGCTGCAACTGCAGATGTCGATGTCGGTGCCGGATGTGACCGGCAACCTCGCGTGGGATGCGCAGACTGACGCGACCCTGATCCACTGGGAAAAAGATACAGGGACGCCCTCGATCATGGCACAGCAGGCAAGTTTCGAACGGATGGCGGCGCACAGCGGCGGCTCGCAGGCGCCTTTTTTATCGGGACAGATCTGGCACCCGCTGGGCGGCGCGGTGATGAACGATGCCTGCGACCCACTGGGCCAGCTGTACGGCTATCGCAACCTGTTCGTAGTAGACGGCAGCCTGTTGCCCGGCAGTGCCGCCGGGGTCAACCCGGCGCTGACCGTGGCGGCAAATGCCGAACGCATCATGGACGCGGTGATTCCCTCGCTGACACCCTGAGGCGCCTAGCCGCGCGCGATGATACCCGGCAGACGGCGCCGCTCGAACTCGAACTTGATACCGCCGCTGGTGCGGGCGATCTGCATTTCCAGCGGTTCCTTGATCGGCTCGTTGGCATCGTCGACGATGATGTCCCAGGCCAGTTTCGCGCCGCCGGTATCGCTGACCGCGTGACAGCGGGCCTTCGGATTGACATGGGCGGCAATGGATTCCAGCGCCGGGTGCGGCTCCTCTGTCAGCTGGCTGAACCAGTTGTGCTTCACTTCCTCGCGCAGGGCCGGGCAATCGTTGATGCTCAGGCGGAGGCGGTCGGGGCCGGTAATCTCGACGCGAAAATCCACGTAGCTGCGCGGATAAAAATGCGGGTGTAGCTGGAAGACTTTGGCCATCGTCTCAATGTCGTCGCCGTCCAGGCCCAGCGAACGCTGGAAGCGCTCCACTGCCACCCGGCCGTGACCGACCCAGGAACGCTCGGAGAATCGACGCCCCACCTCGTCGCCGTAGTTGTTGGTCTGGCTGCAGGTGTAACTATGCGCGAGCAGAAGCGTCTGCAACGCGTTTTCCTGGAGCACCAGCTGCAGCGCGCGGTGCGAAAAATCCTCAAACTGCAAATGCGGATCGAACGCGCCGGAATAGTCTTCCAGACCGCCGGCCTCGCGGCTCTGGCCGGGATCGACCAGCGCCACATTCGCCAGCTCCGATTCCTTGAGTTCGAACATGGTCGGGTGGTGATCGTAGTGAATGTCTGCGTCTTCCTTGTACACCTTCCAGCGACAGTGCGGGTAGCGCCCAGCGCCATTACCGCCCTCGGCGTCGATGCGCGGCGGCCGGTGGAACGGCCGCATGACAATGCGCGGATGCGTCGAGGCCGCCGTGGCGTCGAAGGTGGGATCCTCGATATCGTGACACATCAGCTTGATCAGGTTGGTATCGTTGCCGTTGTTTTCCAGATCCTTGAGCGCACCGCAGTGCGCGAGCCAGAACTCGCCGTAGTCCGGCTCGTCGAGGCGGAACTGGAAATCCATAAACTGTTGCGGCGAGCCCACCTCCAGCTGCAGGTTCTTGAACACCGTTTCGACCGTATCGCCAACAAAGTTCAGCGCGCGCTGCATCCGCGGCGAATAGATCGGGCTCGCGCACTGCCACTCTTCGATGCCGGAGCGGGTAAACCCTTCGGGCCCGTACTCGATGGCCACAAGGGGCTGGCTGACGCGGTCGTACAGGTGACCGATCAGGTTGAACTCGTGGGTCAGTCGGGAGAGGAAGTCGCGGGAAAAATCAGCCAGTGTCAGGTCGGGATCGAAGGGGCCGCTGTAGTCATTTTTTAAATCGGACGATTGTGTGGCAGTGGACATAGACGATTAACTCCAGGGATTGATTATTGTTCAGTGCGTCGGTGAAGACCAACACATCGGGTGTTATCGGAAAGGCTTCGCGGGCATGGCAAGCGGCATCTGGTGCACCGCGACCACTCCGGGCGCCGCGGCGCACACGGGCAGAACAGAGTTGACCGCCTGCATCGCGGTGGCAATCTCAGTCGCATGCACGTGATCCTCCAGGGAGGCGGTACTGGTCGGGTCAAGACTGGCGCAGCACAGAAAATGCGTTTGCATGGACGGTGAACCCTCGATCGTGACCGTCCAGCCATCCTGCGGTTTCGGCCAGTGGTCCGGGTAGTGTTCGCCTACGCTCCACAGGGCGTCGATTTCGATGACAGTCTCACCGCCCACCCGGCCCTGCCAGTGGTAGCGCTGTCCGCAGACGGTGCCAGCTGCGACATGTCCGCAGACGATATCGAAGCTGTCCTGGGCAAGCACCAGATCCTGGTCGGTTACCAATTCTTCCAGGTCGACCCCGAACGCATCGGCGAGCATCCAGACCTGCTCGCTGAATATCTGGCTGTTGAAACGGGCGAAGGGATTGTTTTCAAGCAGGGCCTCTTCACGCGGATGCCCGAAACGCATGTTGTCAAACGTGATGGCGGCGTTGTCATAGTAACTCCAGTTCGCCCGTTCCGCGATGCTCACGCGGCGAATATCGCGCGACATACCGGCCAGCACCGCCGGCTGTATCATCCCTGCGAAACCGGGATTGATACCGGTCCCGTACAGGGAGGAACTGCCGGCCGCGCAGGCCGCCTCTACCTTCGCTCGCTCTGCCTCGGGCAGCGCCTTGGCAAAGAACGCGAACGGCGTGGAGATGACGTTCTTGCCAGATGCGAGTAGTGCGCAAACCTCATCGAGGCTACTCATGCGCGGCATATACAGAACGCAATCGGCATCGATCGCCAGGATGCTGTCGAGATCGCTGTGTACCGGAACGCCGAGTTCCGGCAAGCCCAGTTGCGCCTCGATATCGTCGCAGTTGCCGCGTGCGGAGTGCCGCCAGACGCCTACCAGCTCCAGCGCCGGGCTGGCCACCGCCGCCGCGAGGGCCTCCTTGCCGACATTACCGACGCCCCACTGAATCACCCGCGCTGTCATACCGATTGCACCCTCTATTTTTTCACCGCTGACCCTGAGCCCATGGCCTGGACGCCCGACCCGTTTTTTGCATCACAAACATGATGTTACTGTGGAGACAGCAGACAGGCAATTACCTCCCCGTCGCCCCGACCTGCACTGGACCAACTATTTAGTCACCCGCGCAGAGGATGTATACAATAGCTGCACCCAGCGCCTGCCTGCGGCGCCGGAGACTGGGGCGCTCCCGTTGCAGCTGCGAGACACGCATGGCGAAACCGGAGAGCGAGGTTTCAAGTAACTCCCCCGCTATCTTGATGGTCTCATCGCTGGCGCCGCAGCCGGTTTCCCTGATCGTTCTGCGCCAATTTGCCACCACTTCCAGTCCGACCACCTTGACCCGCGCGTCAAAACCTTCGACATCCTTTCCTATATTCAGAAGGATTTCGACGGTGGCTCGAAACATCGGCTGGGAATAGTGTCTCCACACAATTTCGGCGAACTCGTCGACCACCACGCGCAAGCTTTTCCCAGTCGTTTCAAACGCTTCCAGTGAGTCATTGAGGTCGGTAACGGCCGCCTCCAGTATCGCGGCGAACAAACCGTTCTTGCTTCCGAACTGGTGCTGGATAGTTCCCCAGGTAATGCCCGCCTCGGCCGCTATTCGCGACACCGTGGCGTTGGTCACACCGCCGCGCTGGATACACCGCACAGTGGCCTCGATCACCCGGCGGCGTGACAGCTCGGTACGCTGTTTTTGTGTTCGCCTGGACATTGCGCCCCTTTTCTATCCTGGCCCAACGAATTAGACCAGCAAAACCGGAAAGCCTCTTGCGCTCTCCTCCCTGGGCACATAACATCACGACCGTGATGTATTATCAAGTCACCCACTTCCGGAACCTACAGTGTTCCGGCCTGTGAACGACAACAACAACTATCGAGGTGTACTCATGTTCTCGCGCCCTACCCGCTTTTCACGGCCGCCGCTGGTACTGGCCATCGCCGCCCTGCTGACACCCGCCGGCAGCCTGCCGGCCCTGGCGCAATCGGGCATGTTGGAAGAAGTCATCGTTACGGCACGGAAGCGGGAGGAAAGCCTGCAGGAGACCCCGATTGCCGTCTCGGCACTGAGCGGCACCCAGTTGCAGGACGCCGGCTTCAATGACCTGACCGATATGGGACGCATTGTGCCCAACCTCTTCACCCGAACCGGCAGCGGCGGCGGCTCCACACAGCTGTTCATACGCGGCGTGGGCGCACGGAACTCCGGTGCGAACTTTGATGGCGGCGTCGCGATCTACCAGGACGGCGTTTACCTGTCGCGCTCAGACGGCACGATTCTGGAGAGTGTCGACATTCAGAATATCCAGGTGCTGCGCGGTCCGCAGGGCACCCTGTTTGGCAAGAACACCACCGGCGGCGCCATCCTGTATACCACCAACAAACCCGCGGATGTGTTTGAAGGATACGCCGAGGTCAATGTCGGCAACTACGAACAGTTCAACACCCAGGTAACCGTGAACGTGCCGATTACGGACGACACGCTCTTCTCACGACTGTCGCTGTACAGCACCCAACGCGGCGGTTTGATTGAGGACCAGTTGGGCCGGGAATTCAACGACGTCGATCGCATCGGGGGACAGTTGCAGTTGCGCGCCCTGCCCAGCGACAGTGTCGTTGTCGATCTCAATGCCCAGTACGGCGAAATCGATCAGGCCTCGCGCGGGCAAAAATGCCGCCTTGGATTGGGCGTACCCGGCGCCGGATGGCAGGCTGTGGCGCAAAACGAGTTCATTATCGCGCCTTCTACGGGACTCACCATCCAGGAACATTGCCAGCTCTCCGCCCAACTCGACGAGGACACTTTCCGCAGCGCCCTGGTCGGCCCGCGCGAACCCACCTACAAAGCTGAGACCCAGTCATTGTCGGCGACCGTGGAATGGGATATCGATGATGCCACGAGCCTCAAAAGCATCACCGCGTGGCGCAACATCGAAGCGGGACAGCAGGACGACGTTTACTTTGCAGGTATACCGGTCGTCCTGCGCCTCAACTACGGTTTCCCCATCGCCGAACCGCGCAATACCGACTGGTTCAGCCAGGAACTGCAGCTGACCGGCAGCGCCCTGGACGATACGCTGACCTATGTCATCGGCCTGTTCGGCTCCAATGAGCAGACCGATGCGGGCACCGCGGTCGGTGTTCAGGGGCCTTTCTTCAACGTACTGGGCAGCGCCGACCGCGCGTTCTATACCGCCGAGGCGACCGAGTTGTTAACCGACAACACCTCCTACGCAGCCTTCAGCCAGGTTGAGTGGGCGTTCGCCGAGGACTGGAACCTGACCCTGGGGCTGCGCTACACCTGGGAAGAGCGCAAACTGGAGCGCAACACCTACCTCGCCGATCCGGCCACTCTCTCCACGGGCGCCACCGCGATCGACGTACTCGGTGACGGCCGGTTCTGGGATTTCCCGGACGGTGCGGATACGTACAATCCCACCCACGGACATCTGCCGGCCACCTCATTGGCGGAAGATGTCTCCAATGACGACTGGAACCCCATGGCGAGCATCCAGTACCTGTTTGGCGATATCGGCCCGGTCAACAGCGGCAGCGCGTACTTCACTGTCGCGACCGGCTTTCTCTCCGGCGGTCTCTCTGAAAGCCTCGACCTGGACGGCAATATCCCGCAGTACGATCCCGAAGAAGTGATCAACTACGAGATCGGCTCCAAGCTCGACCTGCTCGACAACACGCTGCGCATCAACACCGCGCTGTTCTACACAGAGTATGACGATCGCCAGCTCACCAGTATCGGCGTGAATCCGCTCACCGGCAGCATCGCGGCGCGCACGGTCAACGCAGAGGAATCGGTGATTTTCGGCTACGAGCTCGAGACCATCTGGCTGCCCATCGAAAACCTGGAGATCACGTTCAACTTCGCCTGGAACGAAGGCGACATCAAGAAGTTCAGCGACGTGGCGATTGTCACCGCGGGTGAATCCGGTCTCACCGGGTGCACCGAGAATATTCCCATCGGCGGAGGCGCCGCAGTCGACGCCTGCCCGATTGACCGCAGCAACGAGGATTTGCCGAACCTGCCCAAGCAGATCTACTACCTGGCCGGTCAGTACACCTGGAATACGTCGGTTGGCGATATCATCGCGCGTGTCGATGCGTCCTATTCCGAAGACCTCAACACCTGCTTCGATTACGCCAGCTGTTTCTTCGAGGGCGGTAAAGGCCTGCAAAACGACGTCTTCTCGCTGGGCGCGCGCCTGACCTGGTACTCGGCGGATGGCGACTGGCGGGCGACCGCGTGGGGCAACAACCTCACCGATT
>CAYGOX010000088.1:2313-12119 GCA_964351485.1 uncultured Halioglobus sp. | reverse complement strand
TGTTTACCTCGCTGACCACGGCGGTTTGCCTGGCGAGCCTGGCCTGGTTTGAAACCTCCCCGATGATTGCCAGCTTTGGCCTGCTGACGGCAGTGGGTACGCTGATTGCGTTTGCTTTTACGTTTACGATCGGCGTTGCTGTCGTTCGTCGACTCGGTGACTTGCCCGATGAGCCGCGCTGGCCTGCCGCCGTCGCGCGGTCACTCGCGAGTGGCGCCGAGCGATACGCGAGTGCCGTGATCCTGGTCTGGGGCGTCGTCCTGCTGTTGGCGCTGCCGGGCTGGCAGCGCATTGGCGTGAGCAGCGCCTACCCGGCGGTCTTCAGCGCCCAGCTGCCAATCGCGGCGGATATGCGCCGACTGGCGCTGATGACTGGCAGCGACCTCAATCCGATTGAAATCGTAATCGAACCGGTCACCGACCAGGGTCGTGAACCGGATGCACTCGCACACGCCGCGCTGCTGGTGCACAACTACCTGACGACGATCGACGAGACCAGGCTGACCTTACCACTGGGCCTTTTGGATACGGAAGAACTGGAGGCAATGGCCGCGAGCTACCGCGCAGGAGAGACCAACTTGCCGGAGGATGAAGCGCATTCTGCGCTGATCGACCAGTGGGTCGCGACCGACCGGGAGGCGGTGCGCGTGCACGCCTTCCTGGCGCCGACCGGTTTTCTGCGCAAGCGTGAAATCCTTGAGTGGCTGGCGAAGGTCGACAGGACGATGCTGGGTAATCACCGGCTGAGCCTGTCCGGCCCGGGTTACCTGTACCACCTGACCGAAGAGCGCGGGGTGCGCAGCCTCGTGCGAAGCAGTGTGGTATCGCTGCTGTGTGTCCTTGCGGTGTTGTGGTACGTGGGTGGGTCGTTGCGCAGCGGACTGGGGCCGATGGCGGGCGCGACACTGCCGGCTGCCATACTGGGCGGGTTCATGGGTTGGGTTGGTATTCCGTGGTCGATTGCGCTGCTGCCCCTGCCGGCGTTACTGCTGGGCCTGATGAACGACGATGCGATTCACATGGGCTGGGGATTGCGCCGTGGCCGGCAAGGGACGCTTGAGGCGAACGCGCAGCGCGCGGGCCCTGCGCTGATCGCCACGACAACGTTGTTGGCCGGCGCGGTGGGGTCGCTGTGCCTGTCGGGCATCGCGACCAACCAGTTCCTCGGGTTACTGGTGCCGCTGGGCCTGGTATTGGCGCTGCTGTGTAACCTGACGCTGCTTCCGGCGCTTAACTCTTGGTTACGCAGATAATCTCAACTTGCGCGCTGAACACCGACGCGCCGCCAGTGGATTTGGCGACATCGAGCGTCACCGCCTCGCCGGTGGTCATGACCGCGTTCATCATGGCCGCTGCGACATCGGCGTGTGGAGTGACCGTCCCGTTGACCTTGTACTCCAGCGTGTTCTCGATGTCGCCCGGAATGGTGACCGACTCGGCGCTGAACTCGTTGCCCGCGGCCGAGCCGCTGACCATGGCGCGCAGGCGGACATGCCAGGTTGAGCCGCCCTGGGCCGTCTTGATCTCCCAGCGATAGGTGCCCGCGGCCGGGAAGCCGACGATAGTGTTGTTCGGCATCGCGCCGTCGGCGCAGATTCCGGCGTTGCCATTGGTGATGAGCTGCGACAGCGTGACCGCGGTCATGCCCACCGTGGACGGGGAAATTTCACGATCGTGCTCGGCCGGATCCCAGAAAGTCTCGAAGCCGCACTTTTTCTTGAAGTTGTCCGGGTCGGAGCTGCTGAACGGCACGTCCAGGAAAACGATGGCGCCGTTGTTGACCGCGTCTTTCAGCGCCGCGAGTTCCGTCGCGTCGGTCAGTATGTCCTGGTTCGGGCAGGGCGCGACATCGGTGCGGTCGGCCGCGCCGAGTGTCGGGCCGTTGGCGCCGCTGCTGGACGACGTGCTGCCGCTGGATGTTGAAGTTCCACTGCTGGATGTTGAAGTTCCACTGCTGGAGGTGCTGCCACTGCTGGAGGTGGTACCGCTGCTGGAGGTGGTACCGCTGCTGGAGGTGGTACCGCTGCTAGACGTACTGCCGCTACTGGATGATGAACTGCTGCTTGAGGAGCTGACTGTGTTGGTATTGTTGCTGTCGCTGCAGGCGATCAGCGCGAGGGAGGCGGCGGTGAGGAATGCGATCTTCAACCAGTTCATAACAGTGGTCCTCGTCGAGGTGTTATTGCTGTGGGATGGTTGGTCCGGGTCGGTCGCCGGACGACTGCGCTTTTTCAAAAAGTATATGCCTCACTAGTTTTTGTCGCAAGGCAGTGGCGTGTTCGGTGCGGTACGCGCTGCTATGTCGGTTCGGTAAAGCACTGCGCCGGTACCCGGGGGGTGTCGCCGCGCGCGCCGGCCCAGTCCGCGAGACAGGCAGCGCGCTCTGCCGGCGCCAGCGCTGAGAGGTGTTCAGCGAGTCGGTAAAAACGCGGCATGTCGTTATCCAGCGCGCGGATCATGTTGGTAAAGGCTTCCGTGTGTCCGGAATATGTCTGAATCAGGCCAAGCCGCGCATTGTTGAGCGGTAGTTCATACAGGTGTCTCAAATTTGCTTCGGGATAGGCCTCGTCCTCCAGCGCCCGGTAGTGCGCCGCAAGCCCGTCGAGAATGGCGCGTTTGCGCGTCCGCTTTTCGGCGTCATCCAGGTCGCTGGCGTAGAGTGACTCAAGCGCGTTGCGGGCATCCTGCGCAAGCGCGGCAACGGTCTCTTCAAGGCGCGCAATCGCCGGTCGCTGTTGCGGCGCCGCCAGAGGCAGCGAGCGCTCGAAAAAGCGCTTGGCACCGACCTGCGCCACCGCGCTGGCAAAGGATTCGTTGAAGGCGGTGTCGTCGTTTATGTAGAGCTGCTGGTGGGCCAGCTCGTGAATCAACAGCTCCACCAGCTGCTCCGTCGGCATCGCGAGAAACGTTCGCATGACCGGGTCGCTGAACCAGCCCAGCGTGGAGTAGGCCCGCACGTCGTAAACCCAGGTGTCGTAACCGAGCTGCTCCAGGCGCGAGCGCTCGGCCTCGAGCTGTACCTCGTCGAAATAGCCGCGGTAGCCGGCGCACCCGATTACCGGGTAGCACCACGCGTGAAGTTCGGTCGAGAATTCCGGTGCGGCCACCAGGTTCCTGACCACGTAGGGTCTGCCCAGGTCAACGAATCGGGTGTAACTGTCATTGAACGAGAGCTCAAGCGTAGCAGCGGCGAAATCCCGGACTGTCGCGACAGTGTCGAGCTGTTGCCGTTCGCGCGGCGTCAGCGAGCTGTCCTCGGTCAGCACGGCCGTCACAGGCCGGGCCTGCCGCATTACGGATAATTGTCCCATGGCGGATTGGCGGTAGTAGGCCAGGTCCGCACAGCCAGTGAGTACCAGCAACGCCGGGATCAGCAATCGTTGAAAACGAAATAAACCTTTGGGCACGTGGTGGGCGCTCGCGCGGTGTCTGGTGTTTCGCACAACACTTTAACCCGACAGGCCCCTGAAAATAAAAAGCCGCTCAGCAGGCGACCCGCTCAACAGGCCACAGCGATGACCTTGTCCTGTGCGCTCTTCAGGTACTGGCGCAGCTCGGGGATGCAGGAGCCGCACTGTGTACCGCAGCGCAGCGTCTCGCCCAGGGCCTCGACGGAGTTGGCGCCCGCGGCGATCGCTTCAACAATGGCGGTTTCGCCGACTTCCCAGCAGCTGCAGACCAGGGCGCCCTGATCCTTGCTGTCTGCATCAAAGCCCGCGAGTACCTGGCCGGGACCGGCGTCAGTCAGTGAACCCAGTTTGCCCAGCCAGTCCCTGGCGGGCAGGCAATTGCGGTCACTGTGCAGAAACAGGGCGGTGCTGACCTGGCCAGTGTGGAGGCCAGCCAGTCTCAGGTCGCCGGTTGCCTGATCTTCGTAGGTTGCAAACTCTCCTGTCGCTGGTGAGCGGGTTTTATCCAGTACCGGCAGCAGGAGCCGATGGAGCGAGGCCACATCGCGCCGGTCGGCCAGCAGGATCAGTTCGCCCTGTGCCACGGCAATGCGGGACCAGTAGGACAGGCGCGGCAGAGTGACGGGTGTGCGTGAGAACAGAAAACCCCAGCTGCCGGTCGCCAGCGCACTCAGTTTTGCGCGCGTGTACTTGGCCTGTGGTTGACCCGAAACGGGGTCGACCACCGGTGGGAACAGTTCGTTGACCGTGCCGCGCGCGGTAAATCGGTTGTTCCAGTGAATCGGCACGAACACTTGCCCTATCGGTAAGTCCGCATCCAGTCGCGCGGCGCCGCGTACACTGCCATGGTGGTTATCGAGCTGCACCAGGTCGCCCGGCGCAATCCCCCGGCGAGCCGCATCAGCGGGATTGATCTGAACCTCAAAAAAGTCACGGTGCCGGGCCAGGCGGGCGACCGTTCCGGTGCGTGTCATCGTGTGCCACTGGGCGCGCAGCCGCCCCGTGTTCACCACCAGGTCGTCACCGGAGTCCGGCAGCGCGGGTGTCACCGCGACGAAACGCGCGCGGTGCGACGGCGTGTAAAAACGGCCGTCCTCAAACAGTTCGCCGGTGTGCGGCGTCTCGGGACAGGGCCAGCGCACCGGTTCCAGCGCGTCGTACTGCGCCGCGTCCAGCCTCGCCAGTGCCGAGATGTCGAAAGCGCGCTCGCCGTTGTTTTCAAACCCGGAGAGTGCGGCGTGCTCGGCAAAAATCTTGGCCGGTGAGTCGTAGTCAAAGGCTTCGGCATACCCCAGGCGTCGGGCGACTTCGGTTACGATCCACCAGTCCGGTTTGGCCTGCCCGGGGGCCGGTGTCAGCGCGCGTTGCCGCGAGATAACGCGTTCAGAGTTGGTGACCGTGCCGTCTTTCTCACCCCAGCCCGCGGCGGGTAGCAGCAGGTCGGCGAAAGCGCCCGTATCGGTTTTGGCGCTGCAGTCAGAGACCACGACAAACTCGCATTTTTCCAGCGCGCGACGCACTTGCACGGTATCGGGGAGGCTGACGGCGGGATTGGTGGCCATCACCCACAGAAACTTTATCTCGCCCGCTTCGATGGCATCGAACAGCGCTACCGCGGGCAGGCCCGGTGATCTGGCCATGTCGGTCGCCTTCCAGAAGCGCGCTACGGCGTCGGTGTCGGCCGGGGAAAAGTCGCGGTGGGCGGCGAGCTGCGTGGCGAGCCCGCCGACCTCGCGCCCGCCCATGGCATTGGGCTGGCCGGTGATGGAAAACGGTCCGGCACCGGGCTTGCCGATGCGACCGGTCGCGAGGTGGCAGTTGATAATCGCGTTGCCCTTGTCGGTGCCGGTGGCGGACTGGTTGATGCCCTGCGAGAACAGCGTGACGGTGCGCGCGGTTTTCGCGAACAGCGCGTAGAACTGTGCCAGTGCGTCCGGCGCGAGTCCGGTAGCCTGGGCGACGCTCGCCAGGTCGAGATATCGAACGGCGGCGAGTGCTTCATCAAAACCTTCGGTATGCGCTTTGATGTAAGCCGCATCGGTATATTCGTGTTCAGCCAGGTAATTGAGCAGACCACCGAACAGGTGGCCGTCGCTGCCCGGCGCCACCTCGAGAAATATATCGGCGATATCGCAGGTCGCGGTGCGGCGTGTATCGATCACCACGACACGCATGTCCGGGTTCTCGCGTCGCGCCGCCGCCACGCGTTGAAACAGGACCGGGTGTGACCACGCCGCGTTAGACCCGGTGATAACCAGCAGGTCGCAGGTTTCGGCGTCGACATAGCTGACCGGGACAATGTCTTCACCGAATGCCCGCTTGTGCGCGGAGACGGCGGATGACATGCATAGCCGGGAATTGGTATCGACGTTGGCGCTGCCCAGGAAGCCCTTCATCAGCTTGTTGGCAACGTAATAGTCTTCTGTGAGCAGCTGGCCCGACAGGTAAAAGGCGATTGACCCCGGTCCGTATGTCTTGCGTGTTTCAGACAGTCTGCGGGTGAGGGTATCGAGCGCACGATCCCAGCTGACACGCTTGTTGTGCAAGCGCGGGTACAGCAGGCGACCGCCGGTATCCAGGGTTTCCCCCAGCGCTGTACCCTTGACGCATAAACGACCGCCGTTTGCGGGGTGTTTGTCATCCCCGGCGACAGCTATGACGTCCGCACCTTGTGGTGTTGCGTTGACGCCACAGCCCACCCCGCAATACGGACAGGTGGTCCTGGTGGTGGCCATGTCAGGCCCTTATCAGCACATCGTCGCCATCTATCTTGATGTCGTAGGATGCGACTGACACGTCATCCTGCTCCAGGCATGCGCCAGTCGCGAGGTTGAAGTGTTGCTTGTACAGGGGCGAGGCAACGACAAGTTCGCCGTTGATATCCCCGACGATGCCCCGTGACATCACGTTCGCCTTGCCGAGCGGATCGTGGTTGTGCAGGGCGTAGATCGGCGGTGTCTCGTCCGGCAGGTAGAATATCGCTACCTGCTGCTTGCCGACCAGCGCGCAGACACCTGAATTGGGTACCAGGTCGTCGCGGCTGCAGATTTTTTGCCAGTCCAGTTTCTTTGCGGCGGTCATGGTCCTTGTTACCTCTTACTCGTTGATGGCGACCAGGCGCAGCTGCTCGTCCTCGCGCGCCGGCCGTATCTGTTCGCGTTCCTTGACGAAGACGACGCCGTTATCCGATTTGTCGGAGTTGACGAACTGGCGGAACCGCTTGAGTTTGGATTCGTTGTCGAGCGTTGTTGCCCATTCGCACTGGTAGGTGTCGATCACATTGCGCATCTGCTGCTCGAGTTCCTCGCCGATGCCCAGCGAATCCTCGATCACCACCTCGCGCAGGTAGTCGAGCCCTCCCTCGAGATTGTCCATCCAGGTGGAAGTGCGCTGCAGCCGGTCGGCCGTGCGCACGTAGAACATCAGAAACCGGTCGATATAGCGAATCAGCGTGGCGTCATCGAGGTCGGTGGCGAAGAGATCGGCGTGGCGCGGCTTCATGCCGCCGTTGCCACAGACATACAGGTTCCAGCCGGTTTCCGTTGCAATCACCCCGAAGTCCTTCGATTGCGCCTCGGCGCATTCGCGGGTGCAACCGGACACCGCGGACTTGAGCTTGTGTGGTGAACGCAGGCCCTTGTAGCGGTTCTCAATCAGGATTGCCATGCCGACACTGTCCTGCACGCCGTAGCGGCACCAGGTGCTGCCCACGCAGGATTTCACCGTGCGCAGCGCCTTGCCGTAGGCGTGGCCGGTCTCGAAGCCGGCCGCGACCAGCTTTTCCCAGATCGCGGGCAGTTGCTCCAGCCGCGCGCCGAACAGGTCCACGCGCTGGCCGCCCGTGATCTTGGTGTAGAGATCGTACTCCTTGGCGACCTCGCCGAGCACGATCAGCTTGTCGGGTGTGATTTCGCCGCCGGCGATGCGCGGTACGATGGAATAGGTGCCGTTCTTCTGCATGTTGGCCATGAACGTGTCGTTGGTGTCCTGCAGCCCGACGTGGTCGCTCTCCAGGACGTGCTCATTCCACAGCGACGCGAAAATCGAGGCCATGGCCGGCTTGCAGATATCGCAGCCGCGCCCCTGCCCGTGTTTGTTTACCATGTCCTTGAAGGTCTTCACCTGGCCGACCTGTGCGAGGTGGAACAGTTCCTGGCGCGTGTAGGGGAAGTGTTCGCAAATACTCTTGTCTACCGTGACCCCGCGCGCGGTCAACTCGTCGTCGACCAGGTTCTTGAGCAGTGCGCTGCAGCCGCCGCAGCCGGTGCTGGCCGCAGTAGCACTCTTGACGTCGGCCAGCGAGCAACAGCCGCCGTCCAGCGCCTCCACGATCGCGCCCTTGGTGACGTTGTGGCACGAGCAGATCGTGGCGGTGGCCGGCAGCGCGCCGACACCCAGGGCCGGCGCGCCCGAACCAGTCGGTGCGATCAGGCTCTCGGGTTGTGCCGGCAGGGCGATGCCGTTCAGGTGATATTGCAGCAGGGTGTCGTAGTCGTCGCAGTTACCCACCAGCACCGCGCCGAGAAGGGTATCGCCCTCGGCCGAGGTGACAATGCGTTTATAGACTTCCGCCCGCTCGTCGCTGAACACGTAGGAGACGGCCCCCGGCGATCGACCGTGGGCGTCGCCGATGGAGCCGACGTCCACGCCGAGTAATTTCAGTTTGGTGCTCATGTCGGCGCCGGTAAAGCAGGTGTCGGTTGTGCAGATCTGGTCGGCGGCTGCTTCGGCCATTCGGTAGCCGGGCGCGACCAGGCCGTAGATGCGGCCGCCGTAGAGCGCGCATTCGCCGATCGCGTAGATATCCGGATCCGTGGTGAGGCAGCGGTCATCCACCACGATGCCGCCGCGCTCGCCAACGGCGAGGTCCGATTCGCGTGCGAGACTGTCGTGCGGGCGGATGCCCGCGGAGAACACGATCAGGTCGGTGTCCAGCGCGGTGTCATCGCTGAATTCCATGCGCAGGGCTGTTGTCTCTCCCTCGACGATGCGCTGCGTGTTTTTACTGGTGTGCACGGTCACATCCAGCGCCTCGATCTTGCGACGCAGCATGCCCGAGCCGCCGTCATCGAGCTGTACACCCATCAAGCCGGGGGCAAACTCCACCACGTGGGTTTCCAGGCCGAGGTTTTTCAGCGCGTTGGCGCACTCAAGCCCGAGCAACCCACCGCCCACGACCACGCCGACCTTGCTCGATTGCGCGCGAGCGCGAATCTCGCCGAGGTCGTCGATAGTGCGATATGTCAGGCAGCGTTTGTGTTCGTTGCCCGGCACTGGCGGTACGAAGGGATAGGACCCTGTCGCCAGCACCAGCTTGTCGTAGGGAAAGTGGCGGCCGTTCTCGGTCACGACCTGTTTGTTGTTGCGCTCGATGGCAACGACCGGGTCCCCGAAATGCGCCTCTACACCCCACTCTTCATAGGTTTCGCGCTCGACCAGCGCCAACTCGGCAGGCGAGCGCCCTGCAAAGACATCCGACAGGTGCACGCGGTCGTAGGCGGGGCGCGGTTCACCCCCGATAACGGTGATGGCGACATCCTGCGATTTTTCATGGAGCGACTGGACAAAGTGGTGACCCACCATGCCGTTGCCGATTACGACTACCCGGGTTTTTGTCATTGTGTACATCCTGGCCTACGCGGCCATATCCTCTGCTGCGGTGTGTGCGGTTTGCGTCGGACCGAACATCAGGGTCTGGCGATAGCCGCTGATGTCAGCCTGTTGATCGATGAGTTCGCTGTACCAGCCGCCGTGGCGCTTGTCGCCGACCAGGACCGCGCCGATCAGCCGGTTGTCGCGGACCACCAGGCGGCGATAAACGCCCTGGTCCGGTGACGACAGCACGATGTTGGCCGCCTGTGCGTCCAGTTCGCCGGCGCGGAACAGCTCGATGCCGGAGATTTTCAGTTGCGTCGGCCAGTCCTCGATGTGATAGGCCTCGTTGGAGCGCCCGCAAAGTCGGCCGGCGAGTACTTCGGCCTGCGCGCGTACCGGCGCGACCAGTCCGAAGCACTGTTGCCCGAGCTGCGCGCACTCACCGAGTGCGAAAATGCCGTCGGCCGATGTGCGCAGCTGGTCGTCGAGGAGAATGCCGCGATCGGTGGCCACGCCGGAGTCCCGGGCAAATGCGGCGTTGGGTGTAATACCGGTGGCGAACAGCAACATATCGCAGGGCAGGTAGGCGCCCGAGCTTAGCGAGACCGCCTGCAAACGGCGCTCCTCATCGTGCAGTTCGGTCAGTTCACAGCCGGTGTGAAAACTGATGCCCTTGGCTTCGAGCATGTCCTGGAGCACCCGCGCGCCCTGTGTGTCGAGTTGGCGATTCATTAGCGACGTGTTGCGGTGCACAACGGTCGTGGCGCAGCCGAGCGCGTTCAACCCGTGTGCCGCTTCCAG
>CAYGOX010000088.1:0-2213 GCA_964351485.1 uncultured Halioglobus sp. | reverse complement strand
GGCGACAGCATGGTCAGGTCCTGCTCCCGCTTTTCGCCGGCGAGCACGCTCGACAGGAGCACGCGGTTGTAGCAGGCGCGCTCCTCCTCGCAGACCACGCTGATCTCGAAGTCGTGGCCGATGCGATGCAATGATTCCAGCAGGTACGCCGTAGCCATTCCACCGCCGACGATGACAAGTCGCTGCTGCATCAGGGGATACTCACGCGGCCTCGTTCTGCGTTCCCTTGGAGGCAGAAACGGGGGATACGGGATCGCTTGCCGCGGGGGTTTCGTCGACGACCGCTTCGGTCGCGTCCTCTGTTGACGCGTCCTCGGACGTCGCACCCTGCGTGTCGTGTTTGGCGTACAGGAAGGCCAGAACCTGCTGTCGCATGTGCACGAACGTCGGGTCTTCCGCCAATTCCAGACGGTCGCGCGGACGCGGCAGGTCGATGTCCAGTATCTGGCCGATGGTTGCGGCCGGGCCGTTAGTCATCATGACGATCCGGTCGGACAGCAGCACGGCCTCGTCCACATCGTGCGTAATCATGATCACGGTGTTGCCCAGGTCGGCCTGAATCTCCATCAGGGAATCCTGTAACTGGGCGCGGGTGAGTGCGTCCAGGGCGCCGAACGGTTCGTCCATCAGCAGCACCTTGGGCTGCATGGCCAGGCAGCGCGCGATACCGACACGCTGTTTCATGCCGCCGGAAATTTCGCCGGGCAGTTTGTCGCGGGCGTGCGCCATGTTGACCAACTGCAGGTTGTGCTCGATCCAGTCCTTGCGCTCGGCGCGCGACTTGGTTTTGCGAAACACCTGATTTACCGCCAGCTCGACGTTCTGGTACACGGTCAGCCAGGGCATGAGCGAGTGATTCTGGAATACCACCGCGCGGTCGGGGCCGGGCTCGTCAACTTCCTTGCCCTGCAGGATGACGCCGCCCTCGGTTGCGCGGTACAGACCCGCGACGATATTCAGGACGGTGGATTTACCGCAGCCGGAGTGACCGATGAGCGAGACAAATTCGCCCTTGTCCAGTTTCAGGTTGACGTCGCGCAACGCGCGAAACTTGGTACCGTTCGTATCGAACTCGATACCGACACTGGAAATGTCCAGGTAGTGATTCATGTTGTTTGCCCCTGTTTACCGCAGGATCGCGGACTTGTCCCAGCTCACGCGCTTCTGCAGCGTCAGCATCAGCTTGTCGAGGATGAAACCGATCAGGCCAATGGTGATGACGGCCACGATGATGCGGCCCATGGAATTCGAGCTGCCGTTCTGGAATTCGTCCCAGACGAATTTGCCCAGGCCCGGGTTCTGCGCGAGCATCTCCGCCGCGATCAGTACCATCCAGCCTGTGGCCAGTGACAGCCGCAACCCGGTGAAAATCATGGGGGTGGCGGCCGGAATAACGATTTTGCGAATGTGCACGGCGTGGGACAGCGCCATGACGCGACTCACGTTCACCAGGTCGCGATCAATGCTTGCCACACCGACGGTGGTATTGATGAGGGTCGGCCACAGGCAGCACAGTGCCACCGTAATCGCCGAGTTGAGAAACGATTTGTCGAATGCAGGGTCGGCCGATACGTAGGTCGCACTGACTACCAGGGTGACCAGCGGGAGCCACGCCAGTGGCGAGACCGGTTTGAAAACCTGGATGATCGGGTTGAGCGCGGTATAAAAGGCGCCGCTCAGTCCGCAGAGAATACCCAGCGGCACGGCGATCAGGTTGGCGATGATAAATCCGGCGGCAACGGTCACCAGGCTGGTCCCGATCTGGTCGAAGAAGGTTGCCTTGCCGGTGTATTTGCGCACCTTGATTTTAGCGTCGGGATTCTTCGCCAGTTTCTTGGCGTTGCGTTTTTCCTGACGTTCGTAGAACGCGGCTTCTTTATCGCGCTCTGCAGAGTGTTCTGCGCCCAGGTTCCGGGCTTGTTCCCAGACCTGCGCGGGGCCGGGAAATTGTCCCAGCGATGTTTTTACCTGGCCGGCAGCGAGGTGCCAGACCAGCAGGAAAGCAAAAATACCCAGGGCAGGTAACACAGCAGCCTGTATGAACGCGGGTGAGCTGAGGCGACTGATCATCTGTTCGAATCGGTCGTCGCGGTTGTTGATAACAGTGTCGTTCACGGTGCTGGGTTCCTGCGTCCTGGGTGAGTGGCTATGGCCTACTTGATGACCTCATCGCCCTTCAGGCCGATGGGGAATTGGTTGAGGTATGCGTTGGG
>CAYGOX010000087.1:0-12283 GCA_964351485.1 uncultured Halioglobus sp. | reverse complement strand
CCACGGTGACCTCTTTGGCGAGATCCATGCCCTTGAGGCCGGCAAAGCCCCGGGCCTGTGCCAGGGCTTCGGCCTCGTCGATTGCATCGCCCGCCATCAGGCAGCCATTCTGCGCTCCCTTCTCGCGCAGAATGCGGGTCAGGCGGCGCGTATCGATTTCGGCGATAGCGACAATATTGTGGCGTTTCAGGTAGTCGCTGAGCGATTCCTGGTTGCGGTAATTGCTGGCAGTGAGCGGCAGGTCGCGGATGACCAGTCCGGTGGCCCAGACGCCCGCTGACTCTTCGTCCTGGGCATTGGTGCCGGTATTGCCGATGTGGGGATAGGTCAGGGTGACGATCTGGCGGGGGTAGGAGGGGGCAGTCAGGGGCTCCTGGTAGCCACTCATGGCGGTATTGGACACCACCGCCGAGGCGGCGCTCCCGGTTGCGCCAATGGCCAAACCTTTGAAAATACTGCCGTCCTCAAGGGCTAAGATGGCCTCAGTGGTCAAACAAACCTCCGCATTCCGGGCGCGTCCCTGTGTTTGACGCGCTCACAAAAAGGCGAGATGGGAAACCTCATCTCGCCTTTTCGTCTTACTTCAACATTTTTGAGCAGCTGTGCTTTTGCAACAATCGTGCAACACTTGCACCAGGAGTCACCGCGCCGGAATGGGGGCCGGGCGAGTGCTTCCCACAAGAAATATTGTAGGCGATCGGATTCCCCCTGTCCAGCATCCCTGTAACCAATCGTGGATTCCTGTCCCACCCCAGGTGCCCTGACCGCCCCGACGGTTACCGAGCACTAACCGGCCGTATAAAGCACTTGCTTTAATCCTCGCAGCGCCTATTATGAGGGGCCCCTCCCCGCAGGACCTTCGCCATGCACTATTTTCGAGACAAGATTGCGGTCGTCACCGGTGCCGGCTCGGGTATCGGGCGCGAACTGGCGGTGCAGCTCAACAGCGCCGGCTGCGAGATCTATATCAGCGATATCAATTCAAAAGCCCTGGAGGAGACCCGCGGCCTGCTGACCAACACCGGCGCCGCCGCCCACCTCGAGGTCATCGACGCTGCCGACAAGGCGGCCATGCACGCCTGGGCCGAGCGTATCGGGGCCGAGAAAGGGCATGTCGATATCGTGATCAACAATGCCGGCGTCGGCCTGCTCTCGCGAGTGGAGGAGACTGCCTACGAGGACATCGAGTGGCTCATGGGCATCAACTTCTGGGGAGTGGTCTACGGCACGCGGGCCTTTCTGCCCCTGCTGCACAAGTCGCGCGAGGCCAACCTGATCAACATCTCTTCTGTCTTCGGGTTGTTTGCCGTCCCCACGCAGTCGGCTTACAACGCGGCCAAATTCGCCGTGCGCGGATACACCGAGGCCCTGCGGCAGGAACTGGCCGACTCCACCATTACGGTGTGTTGCGTGCATCCCGGTGGGATCAAGACCAATATCGCGCGCTCGGCGCGGGTCAGCAATCCAACCCAGTCGGCCGAAGACCGCGGCAACGAATTCGAGAAACTCGCCCCCACGACGGCGCAGTCAGCCGCCGCGCAGATCCTGCGCGGCGCACAGCGCAAGAAACCCCGCGTGCTGGTGGGCTGGGACGCCAAGGTATTGAGCGTGTTGACGCGATTGTTCCCGGTGCGCTACCCGGTCCTGGTCGGGTGGTTCCTGCGCCTGTCGGATACGAAAGCTGAATGAGTGCCACCGAGGCAGCGACCGAACGCCAGGCGGCGCGAGCCGAGGACACCCGCTCTCGGCTGTTGCTGACCGCCCTGGGGCTGTACGCCCGGGAGGGACTGCACGCCGTTTCACTGCGGCGCATCGCAACCGAGGCGGGCTCGAAAAACTCAGCCGCCGTGCACTACCATTTCCAGAACAAGCTGGGCGTACTGCAAGCGCTGGTGAAGATGATCAGCCGCGAGCTGTATGCCCTGTCACGCAGCCAGCGCAGCGCCAACCAGGGTCCGCGCAACCTGCGCAGCGCCTGCCGCGATATCCTGCAGCCCCTGGTGCAACTGCCGCGGCAGCGGGAATGGGGCCCCGACGCGGTACGTTTCCTCTCGCGCATGGTGAGCGAGGGAGATGCCGAGATCGCAGAACTGGTAAACCCGATCTATGCGCCATTTTTCGGCAGGCTCGACGAGGCGCTCGCCCGCGAACTGCCACAGTTGCCCGCCGAGGTGAGACGGCTGCGGCTGCTGTTTATCAGTACCAACGTATTGCATGGCGTGGCCGAGACAGGCTGGCTGGAACGCTCGCCACTGGGTGACCTCAGCCAGTTCGACGAACACACCCTGCTGGAACACCTCATTGACTATCTTATCGGCGGGCTGACAGCGCCCAGCCACGCCACTTCCTGACTCAGCTTAAAGGACAACGACCATGAACCAACCTGCGCAAGACCTGCTGTTCGACCTGACCCTGACCGACGAACAGCGAATGAACCGCGAGACGATGCAGCGCTTCGCCGCTGCCGAGCTTCGCCCGCTGGGACAGGCGGTTGACGCCGGTAACACACCGCTGGGCGATCTGCTGGTGCGCACGGCGGAGCTGGGCCTGAGCCTGTTACCGATTCCCGAGGCCCTGGGCGGTGCCGGGATGGCGCGCTCCCCGGTCTCCAACGCGCTGATCCTGGAGGACCTGGCGCACGGCGACATGGCGCTGGCACTGGCGGCCGTCGCGCCGCTTGGCTTCGTCAACACACTGCTGGACCAGGGTACTGACGCGCAGAAAGAAAAGTACCTGCCGCTGTTTTGCGACGGCGACTTCCGCGCTGCGACCACCGCACTGGTCGAACCGCGGGCGACCTTCGAACCGATGGCGCCGCGCACCACGGCCACTACCAACGCCGACGGGTTCAGTCTGAACGGCACCAAATCGCTGGTGCCACTGGGCATGGATGCGCAGCACACCCTGGTGATCGCACAGCTGGACGAAACCGGTCCGGCCGCCTTTATCGTCGATGGCTCGCCCGAGGGCATGAGTCGCACGGCCGAGGCCAACATGGGCATGAACAGCGCACGCATGGCGACGCTACAATTCGACAACGTTCAGCTTCCGCCCGAAGCGCGGCTGGGTGAGGACAACTTCGACCTGCAGCGTTTTGTCGACCTCTCCCGCATCGGCATTTGCGCACTGGCCGTCGGCACCTGCCAGGCTGTGCTCGACTACGTCATCCCCTACGCCAACGAGCGCGAGGCGTTCGGTGAACCCATCAGCCATCGGCAGGCCGTCGCCTTCATGATTGCCGACATCGCGATCGAACTGGAGGGCATGCGCCTGATGACCTGGCGCGCCGCGGCGCAGGCCGAACGCGGTGAGGACTTTCACGAGGCGGCCTACCTGGCGAAAGTCCAGTGCGACCGCTACGCGATGAAAATCGGCACCGACGGCGTGCAGCTGCTGGGCGGACACGGCTTCACCAAGGAACACCCCGTGGAGCTGTGGTACCGCAACCTGCGCGCCATCGCCATCCTGGACGGCGTCGCCTCCGCCTGAACTACCGCCCATCGAATTCAACAGGACACATTGCCATGATCAATCTTGAACTTGCCCAGAAACACCAGGAACTCTTTGCACAAACCATGATGCTCGCGGAGCACATGATTCGACCCTATTCACGCAAGTACGAACCGCGCGCCGAAGGCACCGTGAGCAACGGCGGCAACATGGGCGCGGTTGTCGGGCTGTTCGGCCTGTGCTGGGGTGACGTCGGCCTGTTTCTCGGCATGCCCGGCAGCGGCCTGGGCAACGCGGCCATTACCGCGGTGGGGACGCCCGAGCAAATCAAGAAGTACGGCGGCAGCTACGCGGCGATGTGCATTACCGAGCCCGGCACGGGCTCCGACTCGGCCAACATCAGCACCACGGCCGTCCTGGACGGCGACGAGTGGGTAATCAACGGTGAGAAAATCTACGTCACCGACGGCGACCGTTGCGACACGCTGGTGGTGTGGGCGACGCTGGACAAGTCGCTGGGCAAGGCCGCCATCAAGTCGTTCATCGTCGAGAAAGGCACACCCGGTTGCGAGGTTACGCGACTGGAGCACAAGCTGGGCATTCGCGCTTCCGACCCCGCCGCCATCAGCTTCAACGACTGCCGCATCCCGAAAGAAAACATTCTCGGCAGCGCCGAGGTGGCCGACAGCGAGGAAGGTCGCAAGAAAGCGTTTGGCGGTGTCATGCAGACTTTCGACAATACACGCCCGCCGGTCGCGGCGATGGCCATCGGTACCGCGCGTGCCGCGCTGGACCTCTCGCAGCAGTTACTGGCCGACGAGGGTGTGCAACTGCGCCTCGATAACAAACCGGACAACCTGAGCGCCATCGAGTCTGAACTGGCACACATGGAGGCGCAGTGGAACACTGCGCGCCTGCTGGTGCTCAAGGCCGCGTGGATGGCCGACAACAAGGAACCCAACTCCATGGAGGCGTCGATGTGCAAGGCCAAGGCCGGGCGCGTCGGCAACGAAATCACGCTGCGCTGCGTCGCGCTCTGCCAGAGCCTGGGGTACAGCGAGAATGAGCTGCTGGAAAAATTCGCACGTGACTCGAAGATTCTCGACATCTTTGAAGGATCGCAGCAGATCCAGCAACTGATCGTCGCGCGCCGATTGCTCGGCAAGTCGTCGTCGGAACTCAAGTAGGCATCTGCACCCCGGTGGAACGAACCGGACAGCTCGCCACACGCCAGCTCACCATCCTCATCCTTGCCCTTATGGCGACGGGGATGGGCCAGTCGCTGGTCTTTGCCATCCTCGCGCCGCTGGGGCGCGAGGTGGCGCTGAGCGAAGTCCAGATCACGTCCATCATCGCTGTCTCCGCCCTGATCTTCGGCCTCGGCGCGCCGCGCTGGGGTCGCCTGAGTGACCGCACCGGGCGCAAACCCATCATCATCACCGGCTTGATTGGGTACACCGTGGGTACCGCGTTGTTCGCCACGGTGTTCTACGCCGGCCTGGCGGGCGCACTCACGGGTATCGCCCTGTACCTGGTCCTGCTGCTCGCACGCTGCGGGCAGTCCATCATTATGTCAGCCACCGGCCCGGCCGCGACCGCCTATGCGGCCGATCACACCGATCGTGAGGCCCGCACCAAAACCATGGCCCGCCTGGGGACGGCCAACAGTATGGGCACGATTCTCGGACCCGCCGTGAGCGGCGCGCTCGCCACACTGGGGTTGCTCGCGCCACTGTATTTCGCCGCCGCCCTCGCCGCCTTTGCCGCCGTACTGGTATGGCGCGCCCTGCCGGTAACGCCGCAGCAGCAACTGACCAAACGCGAGGCAACCGCCCGCCTGCGCTATCGCGATCCGCGTATCGCGATCTACCTCCTCAGCGCCATCGGCCTGTTTATCGGGTTTTCAGGCATTCAGCAGACGCTGGGCTTCGCACTGCAGGACAAACTGCAACTGACAGGTATCGAAACGGCCCAGATGACTGGCGCGGCGCTGATGGTGTCGGCGGTGTTCACGTTCCTGATCCAGGTTACCGTTCACCAGCGCATCCAGGCGCCACCGCTGCAGTTCATCCGGTACGGCCTGGCGTCGCTGGTGCTCGGCGCTATCGCGGTCGCCTCCTTCCAGGGCTTTGCCCAGCTCGCCGTCGGCATGGCTTTTTTGGGTACCGGCACAGCGCTGTGCATGCCCGCGATATCGGCCGCCGCCTCCCTGGCCGTTGAGCCCGATGAACAGGGCGCAGCGGCCGGCCTGGTTACCTCCTGCCCGGCCATCGGATTCGTAGCCGGGCCGATTTGCGCCGGCGCGCTCTACCAGGTCAACGGCCTGTTCGCGCCGCTGTTCAGCGCCGCCGTGTTTCTCGCGGTCCTGATCGCGGTCTCCCTGCGCGGGCGCTAACCCATTGGGGGAGCCGGCCGGGGACGGCGTTTACAAGACCCCGGCGCTGTAGCACCATCAGCCGTTCGACACGGCCTTGCGCCGACCGCAAGAAAAGGCGTTCCGAGAATGAAAAAAATCGTCCTTGTCCTGGTTGCAGCACTGGCGTTGTACCTGCTGCTGCGAGACACACCCGATACCCCGCCGACGGCGGCAACCGAGAGCACTCGCGCAATCGCAACCGGCACACTCACGGGCTTCGAAGACGAGCACAATACGTATGCCTGGCTGGGCATCCCCTACGCCGCCAGCACCGCCGGAGACAATCGCTGGCGCGCGCCGCAACCTGCGCCCGCCTGGACAGGCCCGCGCGAGGCGCTGCAGTTTGGCCCGGTATGCCCGCAGCTGGTCAGCGTATTTGCCGGTGTCGAGGGCGAACCGGGCGAAGCCGCCGGCTCCGAGGACTGCCTGTCGCTCAATATCTGGGCGCCGCGCGGCGCCGCAGACGATGGCCGCGAACCGCTGCCGGTGATGGTCTGGATTCACGGCGGCGGCAACACGGTCGGGGCGTCAGACCACTACCGCGGCGCCGCGCTCGCCGGGCGCCAGGACGTGGTCGTGGTCACGATCAATTACCGGCTCGGATTACTCGGCTGGTTTACCCACCCGGCACTACGCGCCGCGGCTGCGAACCCCGAGGACGCCTCCGGCAACTACGGCACCCTCGATACCATCGCCGCACTGCGCTGGGTACAGGCCAACATCGCCGCCTTCGGCGGCAACCCCGACAACGTCACCGTCTTCGGCGAATCCGCCGGTGGCCGCAACGTGTACATGCTCATGGCCTCGCCGCTGGCGCAAGGCCTCTTCCACCGCGCCATCGTCCAGAGCGGCTCGATTCCAACCACGCCCTTCGCACTGGCAGAAAACTTTGTCGACGACGAACCTCCCGGCCTGGCCAACAGCGCCGGCGAGACCCTGCTGCGATTGTTGGTCAATAGCCAACAGGCGCAGGACCGGGACGAGGCCCGTGAACGACTGGCCGCCATGAGCGCAGACGAGATCGTTGCATTCCTTCGCAGCCAGAGCATTGACGAACTGATGGCCGGCCTCGGTGGCAACGCAGGCATGTACTCCGCCCCGCAAACGCTGCGCGATGGTCATGTCCTGCCCAAGCGACCGCTGTTCAAGCTGTTTCGGGATCCGGGCGCCTACAACAGCGTACCGGTTATCACCGGCACCAACCGCGACGAAATGAAACTGTTCATGGGCCTGGACTCGGCCTACTCTGACCTCTGGTTCGGCATCCTGCCGCGTGTGCGGGACCATGCGGCCTTCGATAACGAAACGGGCTATCACAGCGATCGCTGGAAACTGGCAGCCGTCGACTGGCCCGCCGATATCATGACGGGCAACGGCCACGACGCGGTGTACGCCTATCGCTTCGACTGGGATGAGGGCGGCAGCCTCGGCCTGGTCGACTGGAGCACCACGCTCGGTGCCGCCCACGCGATGGAAATACCGTTTGTCTTTGGCGACTTCCCCGGCATTTTCCCGCTGCCGCGACTGTTTACCGGACGCAACGAACCGGGGCGCCTGGCGCTGTCGGACGCCATGATGAACTACTGGGCGGAGTTTGCGCGCACCGGTGCACCCGGCACCGGTGGCAACGACCAGCAACCGCGCTGGGATGCTTGGCGCGCCGGACGCGGCGGTATGCTGATATTCGATTCGCCCCAGGGCGGTGGTATCGGCATGAGTGAGAAGCGCCTGGTGCCGGCGGATTTCCGCCGTCGACTCGAGAACGACACGCTGGTGACCGACACCGCCGCGCGCTGCGAGCTGTACACAGACCTGTTCGACTCACTGCGCTGGGGCAGCGAACTGTTCAATGAGGCAGACTACACCAGGCTCGGCTGCCCGGTCGCCGATTCGGAGGCGCTAGACGAGTAGCCGGGCCAGTGCGGTGCGCAGGTTGTCGGGGATCGGTACCGAGCGGTTCGCCGCTCGCTCGACGAACACGTGCACAAAATGCCCGTGGGCGACGGCGACGTCCTCACCCGCTTTGAAAATCGCGATCCCGTACTGCACGGAACTGTTACCGAGCTTGTCGACGCGCACCCCCGCCTCGATGGTTTCGGGGTAGGTAATGGGCGCGTGGTACTGGCAACCGGAATTCACCACGTAACCGACGATCGTCCCGTCACTGATATCCAGACCGCCCTCCTCGATCAGGTAGCGGTTCGCCGCCGTGTCGAAATAGGCGTAGTAGGTGACATTGTTGACGTGACCGTAGATATCGTTGTCCGCCCAGCGTGTCGTGATGGGATAGAACACCTTGTAGTCATCGCGTGTCGGTATTTCCGGTCGGCTCATGCCTGGCTCCCGTAGTCTGCGCGATAGATGCCCAGCGCGTCGTCGTAGGCGACATCGCGCGGGTTGTTCACCAGCAGTCGTTGTTGCAGCATCGCATCCTCTGCCAGCATTTCCAGGTCGTCCGCCTTCACCCCCGCCGCGTGCAGCGTCGCCGGGAGCGCAACATCGTCGATCAGTTGCCGCAGCGAGGCCACCAGGGCGGCGGTCTGCGCCTCGGCGCTGCCGGTCAGCAGTTGACCTGTTACAACCGGCGCCAGTTCCGCGTACAGCGGCGCGGCCTGTGGCGCATTGAACTCCAGCACGGCCGGCAGCACCAGTGAATTACTCAGCCCGTGAGGGATGTGATAGTGGCCGCCCAGCGGGTAGGCCAACGCGTGCACTGCCGCGACCGGCGCATTGGCGAACGCCTGGCCCGCGAGACAGGCGCCGAGCAGCATGTTCTCCCTCGCCGCGAGATCGTCAGGAGTGCTGACTGACCGGCGGATATTGCGACTGAGCAGTCCGAGCGCGGCAACGGCAAGTGTGTCCGACACGGGGTTTTTCTTGTGCCGTGAGGTGTAGGCCTCGATGGCGTGCACCATGGCGTCGACACCGGTCATCGCCGTGACCGGTGCAGGAAGACCCAGTGTGAGCTGCGCATCGAGCAGGGCGACATCTGGTAACAGGACCGGCGACGAGACACCGGCCTTGGTGGTCTCACCCGTCGTGATCACCGCGACGGGCGTCACCTCCGAGCCTGTGCCCGCGGTGGTCGGCACCAACACAAGCGGCAGGCGGCCACCGGTGACCTGGCCAACGCCGTACAACTCGGCCAGCGGTTGATCGGACGCCAGCAGCACCGCCACCACCTTGGCCACGTCCATCGAGCTGCCACCGCCCACGGCGACCACACCATCGACCTCGGCCTCGCGCGCCAGCGCGACCGCAGCTTCAACAGTTTCCTCCGGAGGATCCTCGCGCACCTGGTCAAACAGTACCGGCGCCAGCCCCGCCGCGGTCAGTGCATCGACAACCGGCGGTATCAGATTGATTTTCACCAACCCCGGATCGGTGACAAACAACGGCCGGGATACCCCCAACGCGCGCAGCTCGTCGGCCAGCGCCAGCACCTTGCCGGCGCCGCTGACAATCCGGCTGACCGTGTTGAACTCAAACCCCTGCATAACCGTGCCTCACATCGTGAGAATGACTTTACCCCGCGCGCGGCGTTCCATCATACAGTTGAACGCGGCCTCGTAGTCCTCCAGCGCGAAGCTGTCGGTAATCACGGGCGCGATTTTGCCCGCATCGAACAGCGCCCAGAGTTCCTCGATATTCTTCAGGTTTTCCTGCGGCTCCTCTCCGGTAAAACGGCCCCAGAAAACGCCCACCAGCGAACAGCCCTTCAACAGGGTCAGGTTGAGCGGAATGCTCGGAATGGGGCCACTGGCGAAACCGATCACCAGGTAACGGCCGTTCCAGGCCATGCCCCGTATGGCCGGCTCCGCGTAGTCGCCACCGACAGGGTCATACACGACATCCACACCCTTGCCGCCGGTCAGTTCCTTGATCGCGTCCTTGAGATTGACCTCGCTGTAGTTGATCGTCTCGTCGGCGCCCAGCTGTTTACACAGCGCCAGCTTCTCGTCGGAGCTGGCTGCGGCAATGACTCTGGCACCCATGTGCTTGCCCAGCTCTACCGCTGTCGTACCGACGCCGCCTGCGGCACCCAGGACCAGCAGGGTCTCGCCCGGCTGCAGGTTTGCGCGCTGCTTGAGCGCATAGTACGAAGTGAAATAAGTGATGCTGACGCCCGCGGCCTGCTCGAAACTCAGCGAGTCCGGCATGGGAAAGGCACCCATCTCGTGCACGGCGACGCGCTCACAGAACATGCCTGCGCCACCGGCCGAGATCACCTTGTCGCCGACCTTGTAACGGGTGACCTTGTCGCCCACCGCCGAGACCACACCAGCGCTCTCGCCGCCCGGAACAAAGGGCATGTCCGGCTGCATCTGGTACTTGCCCTGAATCATCAGGACGTCGGGAAAGCTAAGGCCCGGGGCCGTTATGTCGATCAGGACATCGTGTTCACCCACCTCCGGCTCGGGCCAGTCGGTGGCCAGGGTCAGCTTGTCGGGCAGGCCGTGTTCGCTACATACCACTGCTCGCATTCATCGCTCCTCATTCTCTTGTGCCAAAAAACAAACGGCGCCCGCAGGCGCCGTTGTGTTGCTGTGATCGTCAGGCGACCTCGAACAGGCCGGCGGCACCCATACCGCCACCGACGCACATGGTAATGACCACGTACTTCACACCGCGGCGCTTACCCTCGATCAGCGCGTGTCCGATCATGCGCGAACCGCTCATGCCGTAGGGGTGACCGATAGAAATGGCGCCACCATTGACGTTGAGCTTGTCGTTGTCGATACCCAGCTTGTCGCGGCAGTAAATTACCTGCACCGCGAACGCCTCGTTCAGCTCCCACAGACCGATGTCATCCACGGTCAGGCCGTTCGCCTTCAGCAGCTTGGGCACGGCAAAGACAGGGCCGATGCCCATCTCGTCGGGTTCACAGCCAGCAACCGCGATACCGCGATAGATGCCCAAAGGTTCCAGGCCTTTCTGCTGCGCGAGCTTTGCATCCATCACCACCTGCGCCGAGGACCCATCAGACAGCTGGGACGCGTTGCCCGCAGTAATAGTGCCGCCCTCGACCACCGTCTTCAGGCCCGCGAGACCTTCGGCAGTGGTGGCGCGCACGCCTTCATCGGCAGAGACTGTCGACTCGACTTCGGAAGCTTCGCCGGTTTCCTTGTCCCAGACAGTGCGCTTGCACGTCACGGGCACCAGTTCAGCGTCGTACAGGCCGGCCTCGTAGGCTGCTGCGGTGCGCTGCTGCGACTGCAGGCCGTACTCATCCATCGCCTCGCGGCTGATGTTGTAGCGGTCAGCCACGACTTCTGCCGTCTGGAGCATGGGCATGTGAATGTTCGGGTGCATGGCCATCAGCTCTTCGTCGACCATGCGGTGCAGGTTCATGTGCTCGTTCTGCACCAGCGAAATGGATTCCAGTCCACCACCGACGACCACGCTCATGCCATCATCGATAATCTGCTTGGCCGCAGTCGCCACAGCCATCAAGCCCGAGGAACACTGGCGATCGATCGTCATGCCTGAAACGGTAACCGGCAGTCCGGCGCGCAAGGCAATCTGGCGCGCGACGTTGGAACCGGTCGCGCCCTGCTGCAGTGCAGAACCCATGATGACATCGTCTACCTCACCGGGGTCGATGCCCGCGCGCTTAACCGCTTCGGCAACCGATGCGGCGCCCAGGCTGGCACCGCCGAGGTTATTGAACCCACCGCGGTAAGCTTTACCAATCGGTGTCCGCGCGGTCGATACAATCACTGCGTCTTTCATACTTCTCTCTCCCATAGGGGCGCACACCGGCGCCCGTCATCAATCATTCTTTGTTCAGGCCCAGGGCTTCCATCGCCTTGCCGGTGAACTTCACAGTCTGCTCAAAGCCCGCCTGCGGCTGCTTCTCGCCTTCGGGCGAACTAATGGCGTCCCAGTTGGCCGCGATGCCCTCGGGCGTCTGATCCTCCGGAGCCAGCCAGGCACCCTCGGTTTCGATGATCTTGGCTACCGAGTAGGCACCCGCGCCGGCACAGATGATGGTCTTGTTGGGGGCGTCCTCGCTCACCATGTACAGGACAGCGGGGGTCACAGTTTCCGGGGTAAGCAGCTCGAAGGCCTCGTCGGGGATCAGCCCCTCGGTCATGCGGGTGCCGGCAGTGGGCGCCAGTGCATTCACGCGGATATCGTACTTCGCGCCTTCCTGGACGAGTGTATTCATCATGCCGATCACGGCCATCTTGGCACTGCCGTAGTTGGTCTGCCCGAAGTTGCCGTACAGGCCCGAAGACGACGTGGTAACCACAATCCGGCCGTAGCCCTGGTCGCGCATGATGTCCCAGCAGGCCTTGGTGCAGTTGACGCTGCCCATCAGGTGAACGTCCAGCACCAGGCGAAAATCGTCGAGCGAGCCCTTGGCGAAACTCTTGTCGCGCAGGATGCCGGCGTTGTTGACCAGGATGTCCA
>CAYGOX010000086.1:6736-12356 GCA_964351485.1 uncultured Halioglobus sp. | reverse complement strand
TGGCGGTGGCGATACCGCTGCGGTTCCAGAACGCGGTGCCGTCGAAGCCGCCGGTATCGCGCTCCGGACCCTTGTCGCCGTAGGCGCTGCCGCGGGCGTAGATGATATTCGGGTTGGCCTCGCGGATGTGTTCGATGTCGAACTTCATCTTCTGGCGCTGGCGCGGCAGGTAGTTGGTCAGGAACACATCGGCGGTCTTGGCCAGCTCGTAGATCACTGCCATGCCCTCGGGCTTGGTGATATCCACGCCGACGCTGCGCTTGCCGCGGTTCGGGTGTTCGACAAAGGGGCTGCGCTTGGGATTGACCTTGACCCCGCCCATGTTGACGAATCCGCGCTGGGAATCGCCGCGCTGGGGGTGTTCGATCTTGATGACGTCTGCGCCCCAGTCGGCGAGAATGGCACCGGCGGACGGCACGAACGTCATCTGTGCAACTTCCAGTACGCGAACGCCCTGCATTACCTTGGTCATGGTGGTTTTCCTGCGGCTGAAGGTTTTTGCGGAAGTATACAGGTCAACAACACTGTTGCATAGTTGTGGGTGCTTCGCTATAAGGTTCCACCCATCACAGCATTGCAGAGGAATAACATTATGCAAGTCGATTCAAACCTGGTGGCGGTGGTCACCGGCGGCGCCTCCGGCCTGGGCCTGGCAACGGTCAAGGCACTGCGCGCGGCGGGTGCCAGCGTGGCGATTTTCGATCTCAACGAGGATACCGGCGAGCAGGCCGCGGCCGAGACCGGCGCGATTTTCTGCCAGTGCGACGTGCTCTCCGACGAAAGTGTCGACGCCGCCTTCGCCCGCGCGCGCCAGGCGCAGGGGCAGGAGCGGGCGCTGGTGTGCTGCGCCGGCGGCGGCAACGCCATTGCCACGGCGCGCCGCGACAAGAAGACCGGCGAGATCAACATCTTCCCCAGCGACAAGTTCGAGTGGGTGCTGCGCCTCAATACCGTGGGCACCTTCCGCTGCATCACGCGTGCGGCGGCGGGCATGATGGAACTGGAGCCGATCAACGGCGAGCGGGGCGCGCTGGTCAACACCGCGTCTGCGGCGGCCAGTGAGGGACAGATGGGGCAGGCGGCTTACTCCGCCGCGAAGGCGGCCATTGTCGGCATGACGCTGACTATCGCCCGCGACCTCGCGCGTGAGGGCATCCGGGTCAACACCATCCAGCCGGGCATTTTCGACACGCCGGCCATGGCCCGCGCGACCCCGGAAATGAAACAGGCGCTGGGCGCCATGGTGCCGTTCCCGCCGCGCCTGGGTGTTGCTGACGAATACGCCAGCATGGCACTGGAACTTATACGTAACGGTTACATGAACGGCGAGACCGTGCGCCTGGACGGCGCGATCCGCATGCAGCCACGCTAGCGCGGTACGGTCGGGGTCTAGTCGATGTCGACCATGACCTTGGCCGAAGCGGGGTCGCGCGCCGCGTCCAGGGCCGCGACCACGTCGTCCAGTCCGAAGCGGTGGCTGATCATGGGCACCAGGCGCTCCTGCAGGCGCGGCAGCGCCGCGATCACCTCGGGCATTTCCGTCGGGTAGCCCATGGCGGTGGTGATGCTCATTTCCGAGGTCAGCATCTGCCCCAGGTTGATCTGCACCGGCTGCATGTAGGCGGCTGTCACCACCAGGCGGGCGTGAAACTTCGCCATGCTGATCACGTCAGCCAGGATGTTGGGTGCGCCCGCGGCGTCGATGTACGCATCGGTGCCCACCGCCTCGCGGTTTAGCAGGCGCGCGGTGCCGTGCAGCCGGATCAGCTCGGCGCGCAGATCCACTTCCAGCGGATTCAGCGCCGCCTGCGCGCCCAGGTCGCGCGCGCGTTGCAGCCGCTCGGGTGACAGGTCGAGCGCGACCACGTCCTCGACGCCGCGATCGAGCAGCCACATCACCATGCCCAGCCCGATCGGGCCACAGCCGAACACCACCACCTTGTCGCCGGGTTTGGCCTGCGCGCGGTTGACGCCGTGCAGCGCTACCGCGAGCGGTTCGGTGAGCGCGGCGATCTCGTAGGGCAGATCGCCCGGGATCGGCAGCAGGCTGTCGCCGAGGCGCGCGTCGCTGACCAGCAGTTTCTCGGTGAACGCGCCTTCCGGGCCGCCGCTGCCGATCATGCTCGGGGTCTGCATCGGGTTGATAATGACGCGCTGGCCGACACTCACGCCCTCGACCTGCGCGCCGACAAAGCTGACCTCGCCGGCGGCCTCGTGGCCGAGCGGGGTCACCCCGCCCTTGGGGCGCATAATGCCGCCCACCTTGATGTAGGTGAGGTCGCTGCCGCACACGCCGCAGGCCTTGACGTCGACCAGGACGTCGCGCTCGCCGGGCTCGGGCGAGGCGACCTCGTCCAGTCGTGCATCGTCCACTTCGTGAATGTTCAGTACGCGGCGCATGGCGGTCTCCTTCCTCGTCGAATTACATGCTGATCAGGGCGCCGCCATCGATCACGATGGTGTCGCCGGTGTGCCAGCGCGCAGCGTCGCTGGCCAGGTAGGCGGCGATACCCTCAAAATCCTGGGCAAAGCCGGGACGCTTGATCGCGCCCTTGGTGCCGAAGTAGCGGTCGATGTCTGTCCACTCTTCCTCGGGCTGGATCGTCCCGTCCTGGCGGCCGCCGGAGAAGCCGGTCTTGATATAGCCCGGTGCGATTGTGTTGGCGCGGATGCCGTGCTGACCCAGTTCGGCGGCCATGCAGCGCACCACCGCGCTGATACCGCCCTTGGCAGCCGCGTACGGGTTGATGCCCGGCACGCCCTGGAAAATCGACAGGCTGCCGCAGAAGATCAGGCTGCCGCCGGGCTCGCCGGCCTCGGAGCGCGCCACCATGCGCTTTGCGCCTTCCTGCAGTGTATAGAACGCGCCGTGCATGTTGGTGTTGAGCAGCGTGTGGTACTCCTCGGCGGTGGTGGTGAGAATCGAGCGCGTGTTCGGCGGCATGCCGGCGTTGGCGATGACCGTGTCGATACGGCCGTATTCCTCCAGCAGTGCATCGAAACCGGCGATCACTTCGTCCTGCACAGAGACATCAACCGGACGGGCACTGGCCTTGACGCCCAGGGCCTCGAGTTCGGCCACGGCCTGCGCGTTGCGGTCTTCGGAACGGCCCCACAGCACCACGTCGCCGCCCTGTTTGGCGATGCCCCGGGCAAAACCCAGGCCCAGGCCGCTGTTGCCACCGGTGACCAGTGCCACCTTGCCGCTCAAATCAAACAGGTTGTTCGTGTTCGTCATGTCGCCCTCCACAGGGATGTTCAATTTATCCGATCCAGTCTAGGGTAAAGTCGGAAATACCCTCAAGCAGAAACGCTGTCGAAAAACGGACTTGCCGGCCCGCCGCCCCGGTGGCCGGATTGCGACACTCGGGCGCTAATTCGATAGCGTTTTGCTTTGTCTGCGTCGGAACTGCCGTGCCAGAATGCCCGGATGTATCCATGTTGAGGAGAAAGCATTGTGGGCGAACAGTTGAAAGCCGATGACCTGGTTGCCGCGGCGCGCGAGGCCACGGGCCTGGAGACATTTGACAGCGACAGCTATCGCGAAGGGCTGGAGGTATTTCTGGGCGATATCAACGCGGGCGAGCCGCCCGAGAGCGCCATAGAGCGGGTGCGCCAGACCACGATCCAGATCCTGGCTAACCGCCTGAAGGTTGCCGACTACCACCGCCAGCGCCCGGAGCTGGCCCAGCGGCCGATCGAGCGGCCGGTCTTCGTATTCGGTATCCCGCGCACCGGTACCACGCTGCTGAGCAACCTGCTGGCGGCCGACCCCGCGCGCCGCTCCCCGCTGACCTGGGAGATCGACGATCCGGTACCGCCGGCCACCTCGGACACGCTGACCACCGACCCGCGCGCACTCGCGCGCCTGGAGATGGAAAAGCAGATGCTCGCGGCGAACCCGGACATGGGCAAGTATTACCGCAACTCCGCGATCTACCCCAACGAGTGCGTGTTCTTCATGGCGCACGATTTCAAGACACTGATGCTCGAGTCGCGCTGTCGGATGCTGCAGTACCGCGACTGGCTGTTCGATGTCGACATGACCTCGGCCTACGAGTATCACAAGTACTTCCTGCAGGTTCTGCAGGCCGACGCGCCCGGCACCTGGAACCTGAAGATGCCGTCGCACGCGCTGTTCCTCGAAACGCTGCTGAAGGTGTATCCCGACGCGCGCCTGGTCTGGACTCACCGCGACCCGCTGACAGCACTGGGATCCTTCTGCAGCATTATCTCGCTGTCGCACCGCGCCTTTACCCAGGGCACCACGCCCGAGTGGATCGGAGAGAACTGTTTGTGGCAGGCGCAGCAACACGCCGACCGCATCATGGATTTTCGTGAGAAGTTCGGTCATGACCGGGTGATCGATGTGCACTACAGCGATCTCACCAGCCACCCGATGGGCACAATGCGCACGCTCTACGGCGCGCTCGGGGATGACTTCGATGACGCCGCCGAGGCGGGCATGTCAACCTGGCTGGCGGACAACCCGCAGAACAAGTTTGGCCGGCACGAGTACCGGCTGGGTGAGTTCGGGCTCAGTCCCGAGCAGGTGGAGACCGCCTTTGAGCGTTACCTCGGCGCCTACGACGTAGCGCGCGAAGGCTGATACTTCACGGCGCCCGGCGGCGGCCTGTGTCGCCGGGTTGTCGTCAGAACTGGCGGGCTCCGGCCAGGGCGGCGGCTATGCGTTCAGCCGGGGGGCGGTCCTGCGGGGCCGGCACCTCGAGTTCCACCGGTAGCTCGGCCGGCAGCGCAGCGATAAAGTCACGCAGCGGAAACACCCCGGTGCCTGGCACCAGCCGGTTGCCCGCCGCCTCGGCGCCGTAATCGGCGGTCACGGCCAGGTCGCTGCCATCGCACAGTTGCACGTTGGCGATGCGTGCCGGGTCCAGCGCGGCCACTTGCTGCGGTGTGCCACCCGAGCGGACCAGGTGCAGGATGTCGACACACACGCCCAGGGCCGGATCGCCGACCTGCGCTGCGAGGTTCGCCGCGTGCTCAATCGTCGCGCAGGCCGGACTGAAGGGCGCGAATTCCAGGCCGATATTCAGCGAACGCTGGCGGGCCTGTTCACAGAGCGCGCCGAGCAGGTCGGTGAGTCGCGCCTGGTCGTCGTCGTACACCAGCGCCACCGCACCGGCTGCACCCAGTTCGCCACCCATATCGAGTGCGCCCAGGAAGTCTTCGACCTTGCTGGTGGGGGTCAGCATGAGCACATCCACGCTCTGTACCCGCAGCCCGGTGTCGTTCAACCGCTGCCGCACCGGTTTTATGTTACTGGCATCTACCATCGGGAAGAACGTCACGCCGCCCGGTTGCATGGTGAACAGCGAGACGGCGGCGCCGCCTGCGTCGGCTACCAGGTCGATGAATTGTTCGGGCTCTGTTTCCAGAGCGGTCATGTGATGTACGCCGATTGCGCGCATGGTTGTGTCTCCTTGGGTCGGTATCTGTTGTGTTAACGGTCCCGCGGCGCTACAGCAGCGTGCCGCCCTCGACCGGCAGCACCTGGCCTGTGACGAAGCCGGCGTCGGGCGAGGCGAAGTACAGCACCGCCGCGGCCACATCGGCCGGGCGGGCAAACTCGCGTTGCAGGACGACACGGGGGCGTTTCATT
>CAYGOX010000086.1:0-6726 GCA_964351485.1 uncultured Halioglobus sp. | reverse complement strand
GCTGTCGGGATGGAAGCGGCTGCCGCGGCTGAAGGCGGCGGGGTCATCGTCCAGCGTACCGTAGGGTGCGACGCAATTGACGGTGATGCCGTGTTGTCCCACTTCCTTGGCCAGAGTGCGCGTGAAGCCGTGAACCGCGGCTTTCGCCGTGGAATAGAGAGGCAGCAGGTAGTCGCCCACCAGCCCGGCTGTCGAGCCGATGTTGACGATGCGGCCCGCCCGCTGCTCGATCATCCCCGGCAGCACCGCGTGGGACATCCGCAGGACGGTCAGCAGGTTGAGGTCGAGGTCGCCCAGCCAGATGGCCGGGTCGGAGTCGACGAACAGGCCCGCGCCAACATTCCCGCCGACGTTGTTGACCAGAACCGACACCGGCCCCAGCGCCTGGGCGGCGGCGACCACGCGGCCGGCCGCGTCGGGATCGAGCAGGTCCTCGGCGACGAACACTGCCTGCGCGGCGCCGTCTGCGCGCGCCTGTGCCACCACGCGCTCGCCGGCCTCGGCATCCCGGCCCACGGCGACCACGCTGGCGCCCTGCGCGGCGAAGGCGAGCGCAATGCCGCGCCCGATATTGGCGGTGGCGCCGGTCACGATAACAACGGGGTCAGGCATGGGGTTCTCCGGTGGGTTTTTCGAACAGGTAACTGGCGCCGGCGACTTCGCCGGTGTGGTAGTGAATCTGGCCCGTCTCCAGCAGGCGCAGGCCGGCGCCGGTCAGCGCCTCGTGCCACTGCGGCGACGCCTCGATGGCGCGGTAGACAGACAGCAGGTCCGCGGCGATGTCGTGGCTGGTGCGCAGGGCGCGACGAAATTCCGCGAAGGCCTGGTATCCCGCAGTGAACGCGGTGCCGACCTGGCGGTTGATCTCCTCCAGCCGGCCGCCGGCTGCGGCGAGGATGCGCGAGGCGCGGTTGCGCTGGAACTGCGTGTAGAGGGCGGCCAGCGTGTCTTCGAGTTCGCGGGCGAAGGCCGCACGTCCTTCTGCGTCCGGGTCGGGTGCCGGCGCGGCGGCAAATAGCGGCGTTTCCAGGATGCGCGCGTAGTCGGCCTGTTGTGCGGCCATCTCGCGCGCGATGGTGGAATTCATACTGTGACAGACCATCGCGAAACGCCCGCCGGGACGCAGTGCGCTGGCGACGCGCGCGGCGGATGCCGCCCAGTCGGTGTATTCGAATCCGTACTGGCTGGTGATCAGGTCGAAGGACGCGGCGGGCGGCTCCAGAGTTTCCAGACGGGTGTCGGGCAGCCACGCGATGGCGCGCACCTGCGCTTCAAACTGCGGGTAGGCTGCGATGATGGTCTCGGTCGAGAGACTGGCGGCGTCCGCCGCGGTGACGGCAAGTTCTGCCCCGGCGCGGTCGGAATAGGCCTTTGCGAGCAGCGCGATGGAGCCGTTGCCCGAACATACGTCCAGCACGCGACTGCCGGGGGAGAGCCTGGCGAAGTGCGCGTCCCAGAACTGCTGGAATTCCCCGTCGTAGTTCGCGGCGAAGCCCTGGGGGAGGGAGGTCAGCCTGCCCTGTTGCCAGTAATCGCTCCAGTGGTCGTGGTGGGTGTCGCTCACGGCGCCCCGCGCGGTATGTCAGGCCGGTTTTTGTTCAATGCGGTGGATTCGACTAGTATTGTGTGGTCAGTATTATTCAACAATGTTGTTGACGTAGTATAGTCCGAAACAGGGTGGCGAGGACCAGATCATGCAACCGATAGCACAGCTTATGACCGTGGAGGGCGAGCTTCACGCACCGTCTGCGACGGCGCGCCTGGTGCGGTTCTGCTTCGACGAGCCGGTAGACCGCATGATGCGCAGCTCCGACACCTACCGCGTCGACATGTGCCTCACCCCGCGCCCGGCCAATGCCCGTGCGCGCTATCCCGAGCGCAGCGGGGCCCGCGGTTTCGAGCCCTTGGGCAAGCTGTTTGTCGTGCCGCCGGGCGAAAACATGCAGGCGGCCAGCGATGGGCGCTGCCAGCAGGCGTCGGTGTGGTGCGAGTTCTCGCCCGCGCATATGCGGCAGTGGCTCGACGACGACCTGAGCTGGAGCGACGAGGCGCTGTTGGCCGGACTCGACGTGCGCGAATCCAACCTGCTGTCGCTGTTGCGCCGACTGGCGCAGGAGCTTAAGCATCCGGGGTTCGGGTCGGCGGCGATGGTGGAGCTGATCGTCGGCCAGCTCGCGATCGAACTGGCGCGCTACGGCCAGCACTGCGGTGAGAAGCGCGCCGGTGGCTTGTCCGCGCAGCGGATGGACCTGATCGAGCAGCGTCTGCGCGACGGCCTGGCGCCGCCCTCGTTGACGGAACTGGCCGAGTTGTGCGGTCTGTCTGTGCGCCAGTTGAGCCGCGGGTTTCGCGCCAGTCGCGGATGCTCGATCGGCAGTTATATCAGCACGGTGCGTGTCGAGCGGGCGCAGGACCTTTTGGCCGGCGGCGCGAGTGTAAAGGCAGTAGCGTTGTCGCTGGGTTTCGCATCGGCCTCGGCCTTCAGTTTCGCTTTTCGCCGCGCCACCGGGCGCACGCCGAGCAGTTACCGCAGCACGTGTGCGGCGCCGGTTGCCGGGCGACGCGATCACTAGGGGGCAGTTCGCGCCTCTCAGACCCGGCTGCCAATTAAAGGGACAGTTTACTTAATTAATGGTGAATTAAGTAAACTGTCCCCTTAATTGGAGGATATTTTTATGGGTGATGGTCAGGTACCGGTTGCGGTGATTACGGGCGCCAGTTCGGGGATTGGGTTGGCGGCGGCCTGCGGGCTGGCGAAGCTCGGTTGGCATGTTATCGGGGTGGGTCGCACTGCGCAGCGCTGTGAACAGGCGCGTGAGGCAATTGAGAAGGCCGGCGCAGCGGCGGTGGATTTCTTCACTGCGGATTTGTCGGTCATGGCTGAGGTGGAGAAGCTCGCGGCCGAGGTGGCGGGGCGCGTCGACGCGGTGCAGGTGCTGATCAATAACGCCGGCGGAATGGCCGCTGAAAAGGTCGTGACGGTTGAAGGGCTCGAACAGAACTTCGCGGCCAATCACCTGGGACATTTTCTGCTGACGCAGCGCCTGCTGCCGCTGTTGCGCGCGCGAGCGGCACAGACAGCGCCCGGATCCGTGCGGATTCTCAACACCTCCTCCGATGCCAGTGAGATGATTGAGGGCCTGCCCTGGGACGATCTCCAACTGCTCGAAAACTTCACCCCCGGCGGCGCCTACTGCGGCAGCAAGCTGGCCAACGTGATGTTCGCACGGGGCCTGGCCGGACACTATGGCGATGAGGGTATCGTGGCCCACGCCATGCACCCCGGCTCGGTCGACAGCAACTTCATCGAAGGCGCGCCCGAGAGCGCACAGGAATACATGCGCACGCTGGATCTCATGCCCCCCGAAGCCGGCGCCGACACGCTGCTGTGGCTGGCCACGGCACCGGAGGCGGGGCAGGCCAATGGCGGCTATTACTACGAACGCGCACCGCGCACGCCCAATCCGCTGGTGAACGATGCCGCTGCAGTTCAGCGGCTCTGGGATGAAAGTCTCGCGATTCTCGCGGGCATCGGAATCGACGCGTCGGCAGCACCGGCGTGAGTGAACGGGACGCCACGCCCGGGCCGGCCGACGCCTCGACCCTGCCCGCGCTATTGCACAGTGCCGCCCGTGAATTCGGTGACGCCACCGCGGTCACCCTGTCCGGAGAGACCCTACCCGACGAGACGCTGACGTTTCGCGAGTGGGAGCGCCGCTCGGCGCAGCTCGCGCGCGGGCTGCTCGCGGCGGGTATCGGCAAGGGCAGTCGCGTCGGCTTCATGTTTTGCAACGGGCCCGGCTTCGCGGTGACGTTTGCCGCCATCGCCCGCATCGGCGCCATCGCCATTCCCGTCAGCACGCTGATCAAGTCCACCGAGCTCGTTCGCGTCCTGCGCCAGTCCGACGTCACCGGCCTGATTGTGCAGCGCTCTTTACTGGGCTACGACATGGTCGAGCGGCTGGTCGATGCGCTGCCGGCGCTCGCGACTTGTGAAAACCCCGACCTGCGCCTGCCCGATGTACCCTTCCTGCGCTGGATCGTCACAACCGGTGGCAACCTGCCCGCGAGCGTCCGCGATCAACAGTGGCTGGACGAACTCGCCGCCAGCGTCGACGACTCACTGCTCGACTCGGTAGAGCGCGAGGTGCACCCGGCCGATCGCCTGCTGGAAATCTATACCTCCGGATCGATGGCGCTGCCCAAGGGGGTTGGACACAATCACGGGCCGGTCCTGTTTCGCACACACTACCTGCGCAGCATGACACCGGCGGCGACACGCGGCGCGCAGCGGCCCTGTCCACTGCCGATGTTCTGGGTTGGCGGGCTCATGATGTACCTGCTTCCGAACCTGGCCTGCGGCGCCACCACGGTGTGCACCGAGCGACTGGAATCGAACAGCCGCATCGCCATGGGCAGCGTCCTGGCGCAGGACGACGAATACGCACTGCCCGAAGGCTGGACCATCTGGGCGCTGGGCATGACCGAAACCCTGGGCCCGTACTCTTATGCCGACACCATGCGCGTGCCCGGCTACCCCCTGTGCGCGCCCCTCGACCACATCGCCGACCGCTTCGAGGTGCGCGTGGCCGACGCCGAGGGCCGGCCGGTACCCGCCGGTGAAAAAGGCGAAATCCAGGTGCGCGGCTACAGTCTCACACCCGGCCTGCACAAGATCGAACGCGAGGCGTACTGCCTGCCCGACGGTTTTCTTCGCACCGGTGATATGGGAGTAGTCGAGGGCGATCGCATCCTGTTCGTCGGGCGCGAGGGCGATATCATCAAGACGGCCAGCAGCAATGTGTCACCGGCCGAGGTAGAGATGGAGTTGCAGTCGTTGCCGCAGATCCACTCGGCCTACGTGGTGGGGATTCCCGATGCGGAGCGCGGCCAGCTGCTGGTTGCGGCGCTGGTGCCGCGCGAGGGCTGTACGCTGGAGCCCGATGCGATTACGGCGCAGCTACGCGAGCGCCTGTCGAGTTTCAAGGTGCCGCGGCATTTCGAGATTTTCACTCGCGAAGAGGTGCCGATGCTGCACAGCAACAAGGTTGCACGCCGCGAGATTGCCAACATGATTGCCAGCCGACTGGGCCGGACCTGATCAGCCGCGCTGAGCGCCGACCCGCGCAAACAGCGCGCTGTCCAGCACGTCGTAGCTAGGGTCGGTAACTGTCTCGCCGGGTTCTCCCGATTCGGCGTAGGGCCGGCGGGTTCGCAGATCGTAGGTCACGACCCGCTTGGCAAAACGCCAGCGCCCGTCATCGCAGCGGCGGTAGTGGTCGATATAGCGCACGCACATGAAATCTTCCTGCCAGCCGCCGTCTCCGTCGGGGATCAGGTGATAGGCCAGCGCATAGATCTCGCCCTCGGCGCGGTCACCGTCCAGCGCAATCAGGTGGTTGCAAACGTGATGTCCGCTGTAGCGCATGAACGGAAACGCACTTTCGAGAAAGTCCACGTAGGCACCGGCCGGGCCGTCAAACGTATCGCCGTGGGTGTCGGTGGCGTCCTCTGTGTACAGGTCGCGCAGCAGTTCGCCGTCCTGGCGATCCACACCGCGACAGTACAGCAGCGCAAGTTCCCGGATCGCCTCCTTGTCGGCCAGTTCGGCCACCTGTTGCTCGAATGCGCTCTGTTGCGATGTATTGTCGTTCGACATGGTTGCCTCGCCAATCGTGTTACTGCGTAAAGGAGTAGCCGCCGTTCACAGGGTAGGTCTGCCCGGTGATCCAGCCCGCAGCGCCGGAACACAAAAACAGGACCATGTCGGCCACTTCCTGCGGTTTGCCGAAACGCCGGATGGCGTAGCGAGACAGCTGGTTGCGCGTACGATCACTGGCCATGAACGCGGCCATGTCGGCCTCGTCCAGCGGCGGCTCCAGAGTCGACAGCGACACCGCGTTCACGGTCACGCCGTAGCGACCCGCTTCGCGGGCCAGCGCGCGGGTGAGTCCGGCGGCCCCGGCCTTGGCGGCGGAGTAGGCGGCCAGGCGCGCCTCCCCGATGCGCCCGGCGTCGGAAATGATGGTGACGATGCGGCCGCGCTGCTGTTCGACCATGCCGGGAAGGGCGGCGTGACAGCAGTTCATAACGCCGCGCAGGTTGGTGTGCAGGTACCGTTCCCAGTCCTCGGGATCGGTTTCCCAGAACGGCGGGGACATGCCCATATTCGCGCCCGGACCGGCGTTGCCCGCATTGTTGACCAGCAGGGTCACCGGGCCGAGTGCATCGGCGGCGGCTATCATTGCTTGCTGCACGGCTGCGTGGTCGCCGACATCGGCCGGGGCCGCTACTGCCGGCACGCCCAGCGCCTGCAGTTCGGCCACCACGGCCTCGGCGCGATCGGCCGCGAAATCATTGACTGCGACACCGCCGCAGTTGTGCTGCGCCAGGGTCAGGGCGATGGCGCGGCCGGCGCCCTGGCCCGCGCCGGTGACAAAGGCGACCTGTCCATCGAGATCCAGTGGGTCGCTCATCGCTTGCCCGCCTGCCGCGCCCGCGCGACGAACCCGCCGTCGACCAGGTGATCGCAGCCGGTGATGTAGGCGCCCTCGTCACTGATCAGGAACAGTGCGACGCGTGCAATGTCCTCCGGCTCGCCGAGCCGCTGCAGTGCGATGCCGGCGCGCATGCGCTCAAACTGTTCCGTACCCATCGCCTCGCTTTCCAGCTGGCCCTGCGAGGTGTTGATCAGGCCCGGAGAAATGGAGGTGAGGCGTTTGCCTT
>CAYGOX010000085.1:0-12382 GCA_964351485.1 uncultured Halioglobus sp. | reverse complement strand
CTGGCCGCGCCGCCCATGTCGAACTTCATCTCGTCCATCTTGGCGCCGGGCTTGAGCGAGATGCCGCCGCTGTCAAAGGTGATGCCCTTGCCGACCAGGACCTGCGGGGCGGCGCCTGACTTGCCGCCCTTGTAGTGCATTACGATCAGCTTGGCGGGCTGGACGCTGCCGGCCGACACCGAGAGCAGGGAGTGCATACCCAGCTCCTTCATTTTCTTTTCTTCGAGCACTTGCACGCTCAGCGCCTTGTTGCCGCGCGCCATCTTCCGGGCCTGGGCGGCCAGGTAGGTCGGGGTGCAGATGTTGCCGGGCAGGTCGGCCAGCTCGCGCGCCCGGTTCATACCCTGGCCGGTCGCCGCGCCGGTGGCCAGAGCCCTGCGTGCGGCGGCTGTCTTCGGACCGTCCTGGACGTTTACGACAACGCGCTTGAGTGTCGCGGCTGGTTTGGGCTTGGTAAGCGTCGCAGTGTACCGGTAAGTGGCCAGCGTCAGCTGTCGGGCGAGGTAGTCGAGCAGCCACAGCGCGTCGTCGTTGCCCAGTTTCAGTCCGGCCAGGTGCAGCAGGGCATCGGTGGACTTGGAACTGGTCAGGCGCTTGGCGAGCGTTTCGCAAAACTGGCGCTGGTGTTTGCGATCGAACTCCTTGCGTGGGCCGCATCCGACGAGCAACAGCCGGCGTGTCTTGTTGCCCACGGGCAGGAGCAGGGTCTGTCCGGCATGGCCGGTAAAATCGCCCACCTCAATCGCGCGTTTGATCGCGCCGTCCTGGGCCTTGTCGATGGCGGCAGCGACGCCGTCAAGGCGCGCTCCTTCGAAGAGCGGCACGATGGCACAGGCCGTGCTGGCGGTTGCGGGCTCGGCAATGGAACGCGCGGTGAAGGAAAGAGCTGCCATGGAATATCCCCGGTGGTTGGTCGCGTTGCTATCAAGCGACATAGTGTATGCGCAGAGCGCGTGAAACTGAACTGATGTGCCCGAAAATCTGCGTTCGGCGATGCCGGCGGCGAGGGTGTTCAGTCCGACTCGCGTTTGGGCAGAAGAACCAGGTGCGTGCCCGAAAGGCGGCAGTGCCAGTAGCGCTTTTGCGAATCGAACAGGCACCAGAGATAGCCCAATCCGAAACACGCCAGCGACAGAACGGCTGCGGAGCAGCGCAGCAGGCCGCGCGCCAGGGATACCGGGCCGCCATCGTCGGCGACCAGCTTGATGCGCCAGGCCTGCATGCCCAGTGTCTGTCCCTGCTTGTGCCAGAAGATGCAGAAAAAGCCAAACACGCTGGCGAGCGTGAGCAGGCGGACCGTCCACGGTCCGAGTGTTTCCTGTGTGCCGCCGGAGAGCTGGTGGGCGATACCCAGTCCGATTGCGTTGACGACCGCAACCAGGGCGATAATCAACAGGCTGTCATACAGCATCGCGGTCAGGCGGCGGGCGAGGGACGGGTACAGTGTATTTTCGGTCTCGGACATGGCGCGCAGTGTACCACCACCGCGGGCCGGGTCGGCCACAACCCGATTGAGGCCGTCCGGCGGCGGTGCTATCGTGCCCGCTTCACGCTGGGGCGCAGGTATGCAGGTTTTACTGGTTGAAGACGACGCACAGGTCGCGAGGTTCGTAGTTGCCGAACTGGAGGCGGCCGGTCACCGGTGTGAGCACGCGGCCGACGGCCAGGCCGGCCTCGAACGCGCACGCGACGGTGGTTTCGATGTGCTGGTGGTCGACCGCATGATGCCGCGACTCGACGGGCTGTCCCTGATCGCCAGTCTGCGCGAGGCGGGCGATCACACGCCGGCCCTGGTGCTCAGCGCACTGGGTGAGGTCGATGCGCGGGTTCAGGGCCTGCAGACCGGCGCCGACGATTACCTCGTCAAACCGTTTTCGATGGCCGAGCTGTTGGCGCGACTGGAAGTGCTGCAGCGCCGCGCGATGCTGCCGGTCGCTGAGACCGCCACCACGCTGGTGGTGGGCGACCTGTCGATGGATCTGTTGCGCCAGCACGTGCAGCGCGCCGACGATGTGATCACGCTGCAGCCGCGCGAATACAAGTTGCTGGAGTACCTGATGCGCAACGCCGGTCAGGTGGTGACGCGCGCCATGCTGCTCGAACACGTGTGGGGCTATCATTTCGACCCCCAGACCAACGTGATCGGCGTGCATGTATCGCGCCTGCGGCAGAAGATTGATCGCGGCTACGATCCGCCACTGCTCACTACAGTGCGCGGCGCGGGGTACTGCCTGGGGCCGTCTCTCGATCGCGACGGTGGCTGAGGTGCACTTTCGCGAAGTCCTGAGCAGCCTGCCGTTCCGCTATACCGTCAAGTACATTGTCGTGCTCAGCACGGTGGTGTTTCGGCGGGTGGGCATGGTGTAGGTTTACTACAGCTACACCAGCTTTGCGCGTCTGGGTGGCGATGTCCTGGAAGAGCTGGAAACGCTGCGGGTCATCTACCGGGGGCAGTCACTGGACGGGGTCAACCAGTACATCGAGGATCAGCGCGCCAATTTCGCCGTCGACAATTTCCACTACCTGGTCACCGACGCGCAGGGAGCGAAGGTCGGTGGCGACCTGCCACTGACGCCGCGTTACCAGGAGTTTGACGACGGCTGGCTGGGCTTTGAAATTGCCCAGCAGATTCGCGGGCGCGCGGTCGAGGTGGATTTTCTCGCTCACCCGCAGGACCTCGGAGACGGTTACCGCGCCATTGTTGCCACGCGTTACGCCGGTATCGTCGCACGCAGGCGGTGTTCCAGATGTTGTTTCGCGTGATGATCGTGACGGTGTTACTGGGCATCCTCGGCGGTTATTTCAGCGCCGCCAGCACGCTCAACCGGGTGGAGCGCCTCAACCGCGACATCTCGCGCATTATCCGCGGCGAGCCACAGCAGCGGCTGGACCTGAGCGCCGACCGCGGTTATGTGCGCGCCCTCGGCGCGGTGGTCAACGAGATGCTCGACCAGATGGAGGCACTGATGCAGGGCGTTCAGCGCGTCTCGGACAATATCGCCCACGACCTGCGCACGCCCCTGACCCGTATTCGCAACGACCTCAGCCAGCTGCGTTCGGCAGTGGATCCGGCGCAGGCGGAGCAGGTCGATCGCCTGACGGAGGAGTGTGACGACTTGCTGGCGTCGTTCAATGCGCTTCTGCGTATCTCGACGCTGGAGGCGGGCAGCGGGCTGGCCGGCGGCGTCCCGGTCGATCTGCAGGCCCTGTTGCAGGACGTGTTCGAACTCTACGAACCACTGGCCAGCGACGCCTCGCTGACGCTTGCGCTGGATGCGCCGCAGTCGCGCGTTTGTACCGGCGAGGTGGACCTGTTGTTCCAGATGTTTACCAACCTGGTGGACAATGCGATCAAATACACGCCGGCGGGCGGATCGGTCACCCTTCGACTGACCGACGACCCCGGCGACGGCCAGTACAAACACTCGGTGGTGATCGAGGATACCGGGCCGGGTATTCCCACAGTAGAGCGTAAAAATGTGTTTCGCCGGTTTTATCGCGTGGAAACCAGCCGATCACAGCAGCCCGGCCACGGCCTGGGTCTCAGTCTTGTCCAGGCGATCGCGCGCTACCACCGAGGCGATGTCTCGCTGTCCAGTAACAACCCGGGTCTGCGGGTGAGAGTGAGGCTGCCCTGACTACTCGTCCAGGGACAGGTGATCGGTGTCCGGCGCCGTTGCCGTTTCGCGGCGGCGGTACTGTTCTTCCAGCACGTCCGACCCGGTCGGGGCCAGATTCATATCGGAGAGATCCAGGACCGGGGCCTCGGCCTCTGCGCGCGCACAGTCGCTGAGATCGGTGCCCTCGGGCGTGAGACTGATGGCGTCGGTGTCGGGATTCAGTGGCGTCTCGTGACGGGGCAGCGTCGGGATCGTATCGCCGACCTCGCCCATGTCCAGATGACTGGTGTCGGGCGCCGGCGGCGGGGCGGCGGCCTCGGGCGCGAGGCGATCGACCGGTGCGTCCAGGATCAGGCCCGAGGTGTCGACATCGGCCACCACCGGCTGCGCGCGCTCTTCGGGGCGCAGTACGTCGGCGCCGGCCGGGGCCAGCATATCGTTTTCGGGAGTCGGTGGCGCTGCGGGAGCCGGTGCAGTCTCCGCCGGTTCCGCAGGAGCAGAGCCGTAGGCCGGTTGGGTATCGGCAGCCGCGGCCAGGGCGGCGATTTTCTCGGCGGCAGTCTGTTTTTTGGTGGATGCAGGGGCAGATGCAGATGTTGGCGCCGGTGCCGGCGCGGCGGCCTCCTGGGCCACCTTGATAATCGGTTTTGCGCCGGCCTTTTCCAGGGCGGCTTTGTACTTGGCGGCCGTGGCGCGGTCGCAGTCACGCTTGATAGTCTGTGGTCGGCCGCTGAACAGCTTGTCCAGCGTTGCCTCGTCGGCGTTGAACAGCCGGGCCACCGCAGCCCTGACGTCCGCCGCGGACGCTCCCTCGAGCAGCTCGCCGGCAAACAACACGTTATAGCGTGTATCCATTGAGTGGGTCCGTTACCTGTGCAGCCTCAGTATACGCACTCGCCGGGAGCGGGTCTTGGCCGTTTCTGTGGCACTGTTGGCAAAAATAGCCAGTCTGAACGTGCAAATGTCCATCTGGTAGACTACGCCGCGTCCCGTCCAGCAGGCAGAGCATTATGAGTGAACAGGTCCCCACACGTTTCGTGCGTACGTTGCTGCGCATGGTGGGCGACAAGGGTTACGACTTCACGATGGTGCTGAACGAGGCGGGACTCGAATTCAACCCGCTGGACGAGTCCGCGCCCGGTTACCGCTCCGAGATCAGCGCGATGCAGTACTCGCGGGTGTACCAGAGTGTTCTGAGCCTGCTTCAGGATGAGACCTTCGGCACCACGGGCAGTGAACTGGTGGCGCCGGGTGCTTTCAGGATGATGTGTTACTGCATCATTTCCTGCAACAACCTCGGTCAGGCAATTGGTCGCGCCTCGGAGTTCTACCGCACGTTTTTCGACGAGCGCAGCCAGCTTTACGCGAACTTTACGCAAGAGTATGCGCGGGTCGGCTATCGCACCATGGTGCGCCAGGGCCGGGAGCAGGTGGCCGCTCCCGACGCCTATGGCCTGTCCATGTGGCACCGTTTTTTCGGCTGGCTCTGCGGGCGGCCGCTGGAGCTGCAGCGCGTCGATTTTACCGGCGATCCGCCCGAGCGACTGGAAAAATACGAGGCGCTGTTCGGGTGTCCGCTGTATTTCAACCAGCCCAACGACCTGCTGTACTTTGACAGTGACTGTCTGGCCTGGCCGGTCGTCCACACCGAGCACTCGCTGCGTGAGTTCCTTCGCACCGCGCCGTACCAGCTGCTCATGATGGAGAGTGCGGGCGATGGCAAGAACCTGTCGACGCAGGTCAAGGCCATGATCGGGCACGATTTCAGCGAGGGCTTCCCAAGTTTCGAAACCATCGCCAGTGCCCTGAATGTCTCTGCACCCACGTTGCGCAGGCGGCTCAAGCGCGAGGGCACGACCTTCCAGCAACTCAAGGATGACGCGCGCTGTGAAGCGGCCATGTTGTGCCTGGATCGCCCCGAACTCTCCATCAACCAGGTCGCACTGCAGATGGGCTTTACCGATCCCAGCGCCTTTCACCGGTCCTTCAAGAAATGGACGGGCCAGACACCCGGCCAGTTCCGCACCAGTCGGCGCGCACGGGGAACCTGACCGCGGCGCCTGTCAGGCGTATAATCCCGGCTGCAGTGTTACCAGGTCCAGTTTCCATGAGTGTCCAGAGCGATATCGAGCATCTTCTCCAGGCGCATTTCGCGCCGCAGCACCTGCGGGTCGACAACGAAAGTCACCAGCACAACGTGCCGCCCAATTCCGAAACGCATTTCAAGGTGGAGCTTGTCAGCGAGCAGTTCAGCGATCTGCGCAAGGTTGCGCGGCACCAGGCGGTCTACCGGGTGCTGGCCGAGCAGCTGGCCGGTCCTGTACACGCACTGGCGCTGCATACCTATTCGCCGCAGGAGTGGCTCGAAAACACGCAGGGGTCGCCCGACTCCCCGCGCTGTCGCGGTGGCAGCAGTGCCGAGGGGGTGGTCAAGTGAGTCAGTCCGGTGATTATGTGGTAGCGGCGTTGTACAAGTTTGTCACGCTCGACGACTACCGCGATATGAGGGAGCCCTTGCTGGACGTCGCCCTGCAGGCCGGCACCTGCGGGACGCTGCTGCTGGCGCGCGAGGGCATCAACGGCACCATCGCCGGCACCCGGCAGGGCATCGATACGGTGCTCGAGTACCTGCGCGCCGATCCGCGCCTGGCCGACCTGGAGCACAAGGAATCTTTCGACACGGACAAGCCGTTTCACCGGATGAAGGTAAAGCTCAAGCGCGAGATCGTCACCATGGGTGTCGAGGGTATCGATCCCAATGCGCGGGTCGGTACCTATGTAGAGCCGCGTGACTGGAACGCGCTGGTTAACGATCCGGAGGTGCTGCTGATTGATACCCGGAACGATTACGAGTGCGATATCGGTACCTTCCGTGGCGCGCTGGACCCTGAGACAGTCAACTTCCGCGAGTTTCCGGCCTACGTCAGAAAACACCTGGATCCGAAGCAGCATCGCAAGGTCGCTATGTTCTGTACCGGCGGCATCCGCTGCGAAAAGGCCTCGTCATTCATGCTGGGCGAGGGCTTTGAGGAGGTGTACCACCTGCGCGGCGGCATCCTGAAATACCTTGAGGAAGTGCCGCAACAGGAGAGTACCTGGGAAGGGGAGTGCTTTGTGTTCGACAGCCGCGTTGCGGTCGATCACGATCTGCGGAAAGGCAGCTACGACCAGTGCTACGGCTGCCGTCACCCGATTACCGAAGCCGAAATGCGCTCGCCGTTATACCAGAAAGGGATCTGCTGTCCGCGCTGTCACGATCAGCTCACCCCCGAGCAGAAAGCGCGTTTCGCCGAGCGCCAGAAGCAAATTGAACTGGCGGCCGGGCGTGGTGAACCCCACGTCGGTGCGCCGCCGCCGAAGCGTCAACGACGCTCCGGATAATCAGCGGTGCGCTTGCGCCTCCAGGCGGCTGGCGAAGCGATGCGCGGGAAAGAACAGGCTGATCCCGGCGCCGTCGCCCTGTGATATCACGCCGCTCAGGCGCACCTGGCCGCGCTCATCGAGGGTGGTGACGGGGCCGCCCGAGGCACCCTTGTAGGCGATACAGTCGGTACTGATGTTGCTGCCGTGGTTGCCGGTGACCGAACAGGCCGCGTCGTATGTCAGCGCCGCGCCCCCCGCACCCAGCCCCTCGTCGCGCGAAAAACCCGCCATCCCGACGGCAACGCCCGGTGACTGTGCGTCGTACAGCGCCAGCGGCGCCGCGCGCTCGCGGGCGATTGCCGCGTCGAGGCGCAACAGGGCCCAGTCGGCGGCCAGGCTGCCGCCGCTGGCGACGACAAATGCCTCTCTCACCACCGGACCCGACGCGGCATTGGGCAGCGTGAAGGTGATGGGCCGGCTCAGGTCCGTATAGAACTCCAGGCAATGCCAGGCGGTGACGATCCAGCGGTTGCTGCGCGCCGGCCGGGGTGCGATCAGTGTCGCGGTGCAATCTTCCACGTGGTGCTTCCGGCGACCTTTCTCGAGCCGGCTTCCGGGTACGCGTAACTTGCCCACGGCCTGCATCCAGCGCGGCGATTGCGGCCCGTAGACCTCGCGCGGGTCGGTTGCCGCATCTGCAGCGCCTGCTGCTGCCGCGAGCAGGGTGATGGCGAGCAAAGAAACATACCAGCCGGCGGTTTTTCTGGGCACGTGGATAACGATGGCTGCGGGTGTCTGGTCAGGGAAAAAACTTCGCCCGATACTAGGGGACAAATACAGGCCGGTAAAGGAGCGGGCAGATGGGTTTGAGTGAAGATCGCGTGGTAGTGGTGACGGGTGCCAGCCGGGGCGCGGGCAAAGGCATTGCGATTGCGCTGGGCCAAACCGGGGCTACGGTCTATGTCACCGGTCGCACCCGCCACGAAGGCGATGCCGACCTCCCCGGTACGGTAGAAGCCACCGCGCGGGCCGTGACCGAGGCGGGTGGCAAAGGCATCGCAGTGTATTGCGACCACTCTGATACCAGCGATGTAGCCGCGCTGTTCAAGCAGGTGGAGGAAGAACAGGGTCGTCTCGACATCCTCGTCAACAATGCCACCAGCCTGCACGATGCCCTGACGATGCCCGGCCCGTTCTGGGAGAAGCCGCTTGCACTCACCGATCTGTGGGAAGTCGGTATGCGTTCACACTACGAGGCGGCGTGGCACGCCGCACCGCTGCTGTTGAAAAATGGTGAGGGGCTGATCGTCAACACGTCCTCGTTCGGCGGCCGGATGTATATGCATGGGCCGGCCTATGGAGCCGGCAAGGCCGCGGTGGACAAGATGTCGCACGATATGGCGCACGATTTCCGCCCCTTCAACGTGGCGGTGGTGAGTATCTGGATGGGTCTTTTGCTGACCGAGCGCACCCAGCGCGCGATAGAGGCCGACCCGGAGCAGTACGCCCACCTGGCCGATACCGCCGAGACACCGGAATTTACCGGGCGGGTGATCGACGCGCTCGCCCGTGACCCGCAGCTCATGGAGAAAAGCGGACAGGTCTGGATCGGCGCCGAACTGGGCGAGCAGTACGGTATTGTCGATAGCAACGGTAAGCCGCCGCTGTCCCATCGCGCCTTTTTCGGCGAGCCGACCACCTTCTCGGACGCGGTCGTCGAGTGAGCCGCTATCGTTGAATAGCCCAAATGGAGGATGCGCAATCGGGCGCAGATATCCACACTGGGCACCGCTAGAGTACCGATCCGGAGGTCGACATAATGAATAATTTGGCAGTCAGCGAAAGCACCAGCAAATATTCCATGGACAGCCCGCGAGCGCAGGAGCTGCTCGCCGCGGCGCGCGCCATGGGCCCCGCCCTGCGTGAGCGCAGGGATCGCGCCAAGGCAGACAAGCGCGTGCCTGACGAGACGGTGGCCGAGTTCCACAAGGTCGGTTTCTTCAAGATCCTGCAGCCCGAACAGTGGGGCGGCTACGCCATGGATCCGCAGGTGTTCTACGCGGTGGGCCTTGAGGTGGCGCGCCACTGTCCGTCCAGCGCCTGGATTCTGGGCGTGATCGCGGTCCACAACTGGCAGTTGGCAGTGTTCGACGATCGCGCTGCGCAGGATGTCTGGGGCGATGATCCGACGGTCCTGATTTCCTCCTCCTACGCGCCGGTCGGCAAGGTCAAGGTGGTCGACGGCGGGTTCCAACTCAGCGGCCGGTGGAGTTTCTCCAGTGGCTCTGAGCACTGCAAGTGGGCCTTTCTGGGGGCTGTCGTACCCACGCCGGAAGCACCGTTCGACATGGGCAACTATCGCACCTTCCTGGTCCCTATCGAGGACTACAAGATTGTTGAAAACTGGGAGGTTGTCGGCCTGCAGGGCACCGGCAGTCACGACATCGTGGTCGAGGACGCCTTTGTGCCGGAGTACCGCACGCACAAGGCGATGGACGGATTCCTGTGCGAAAACCCCGGCAACGCGGTCAACGACGCACCGCTGTATCACATGCCTTTCATGCAGGTTTTTGTACGCGCGGTCTGCACCGCGACGCTGGGCGCCTGTGAGGGTGCGCTCGATGCCTTTATCGAGGTTGCGCAATCGCGGCAGGTCGGTCCCAACAAGATGAAGGACGATCCGTTTGCCCGCGTAATCGCGACGGACACCCGCACCGCGATCGAGGAAATGAAACTCACCATGTTCCGCAATTTTGACGCCATGATGGCGGCTTGCCGGGCGGGTGAGCCCATTCCGGTGGAGGATCGGGTCAGGTATCGCCACGATTCGGCGGTCGTGGCTGATCGCTGCCTGGCGTTGTCCAGCCGTATGCTGAAGGCGGCCGGCAGTGGCGGCATCCGCATCGGCAGTGAACTGCTCGACTTTCACCTCGACATTCTCGCCAGCCAGGCCCACGTGGCGAACCATTCCACGCCCTTTGCGATCAATATGGGTGGCGTGATGTTCGGTGAGGAAAACCAGGATTTTGCGCTTTAGGCCAAAACCACCGCGGGAGAATTTGCGATGAAGATGAACGGTCTGCTGCCTGAAGCAAACTACGCCGAGTGCGCCAACGGATATCGGATCCACTACCTCGATGAAGGCGAGGGCGAGGTCGTGGTGTTTCTGCACGGCTCAGGGCCGGGTGCCAGCGGTTACAGCAACTTCAAGGGCAACTACCCGGCGTTCGTGGAGGCCGGGTACCGCTGCATCATCCCCGATCTCATCGGGTACGGGTTTTCTGACAAGCCCGACGACCGCGATCACCCGCTGTCGTTCTTTGCCGAATGTGTCGAGCAGACCCTCGATGTTGCCGGAGTGGACAAGTGCACCGTGATTGGTAACTCGCTCGGTGGCGCCATCGCGCTGGCGATGGCCCTGGAAAATCCCGGCCGAATCGAAAAGCTGATTCTCATGGCGCCCGGCGGGCTCAGCGAACTGCCCGAGTACCAGGCCATGCCCGGCATGCAGAAGGTGTTCCAGGTATTCGGCTCCGGCGAGCCGGTCACCCCGGCGGTGATGAAGGATCTGTTCGCCACCGGCCTGATGCACAACCCGGATCACGCGACGGATGAATTGGTCGCGGAGCGCATGCAGATCATGCAGATCATGAACGGGCACGTGATGGCGACCATGCAGGTGCCGGTCCTGGTTGATCGCCTGAAGGAATTGCAGTGCCCTGTTCTGGGGTTCTGGGGGATGAACGAAAAAATGATGCCGGAGAACGGCATCATGGCGATGGCGAAGAATATCAAAACGCTGCGCCTGATCCTCGTGACCGAGTGCGGTCACTGGGTAATGGTCGAGCACGAATCGATGTTCAACCGCGCCTGCCTCGACTTCCTGCAAAACGACTGATGCAGATTCGGAACTTCTCTGTTCACGCTCAGTAATTTGTACTGGTTCGGCCGCGAATGGGTGTAGAATCTAGCGCTCCAAAATTGGTCGGATTCTGAGATGGACGAGGCAAAAATCCAGTCACTGGGTGACGAACTGTACCGCGCGCTGCGCTCGCAGAGCACGCTGGCGCCGCTGACGGACCGCGAGCCGGGTATCACCATTGACGATGCGTACCATATTTCGCAGCGCATGGTGGCCAATCGCGTCGAGCAGGACGGCGAGAAAATCGTCGGCAAGAAAATCGGTGTGACCAGTGCTGCAGTGCAGGAAATGCTGGGCGTGTTCCAGCCCGATTTCGGTTTCCTTACGGACGCCATGGAGTATCCCGACGGTGCCGATATCCGCATCGCCGGCAATCTGATTGCGCCGCGCGCAGAGGGCGAGATCGCGTTCCGGTTGAAAAAGGATCTCGCCGGTCCCGGTGTGACCGAGCAGGATGTGCTCGACGCGACCGCGACGATCATGCCGTGTTTTGAAATTGTCGATTCGAGGATTCAGGACTGGCAGATCAAAATTCAGGATACCGTGGCGGACAATGCGTCCTGCGGTGTGTATGTGCTGGGCAAGAACGAGGTCGACCCGCGCGATTTCGATCTGCCCAATCTCAAAATGACCATCCACAAGAACGGCGAGTTCAATGCCGAAGGTATGGGCAGCGCAGTCCAGGGCAACCCGCTGACGGCGGTGGCCTGGCTGGCCAACACGCTGGGGCAGTTCGGAATTCCGTTCAAGGCCGGCGAGGTGATCCTCTCAGGCTCGCTGGCGCCGCTTATCCCGGTGGTGGCCGGCGATGTGATGGCGCTGGAGATCGAGGGCATCGGCGGGTGTTCCTGCCAGTTCGTCTAGGAGAAACGACATGGGTAAGAAGGTTAAAGCGGCCATCATCGGCCCCGGCAACATCGGCACGGACCTGCTGATGAAGGCGATGCGCAGCGAGGTCATCGAACCGGTATGGATGGTGGGTGTGGTGCCCGATTCCCCGGGGCTGGCGCGTGCCGCCGAGATGGGGCTCAAGACCACCGCGGAGGGTGTCGACGGTATGATTCCGACGATGCGTGAGGACGGCGTCCAGATTTGTTTCGACGCGACATCTGCCTACGTCCACGAGGAAAACAGCCGCAAGGTGAACGCCGAGGGCGCCGTGATGATCGACCTGACACCGGCAGCCATCGGACCCTTCTGTGTCCCGCCGGTTAACCTGGCGCAGGCGGTCGAGGCGAAGGCGATGAACGTTAACATGGTCACCTGCGGTGGCCAGGCCACGATCCCGCTGGTGGCGGCGGTCAGCCGTGTGCAGCCGGTGTCCTACGCCGAGATTGTCGCCACGGTCAGCAGCAAGTCGGCGGGGCCGGGCACGCGCAAGAACATCGACGAATTCACCCGCACCACCGCCAAGGGTATCGAGCGCGTGGGCGGCGCCGAGGCGGGCAAGGCGATTATCATCATCAACCCGGCGGAA
>CAYGOX010000084.1:0-12410 GCA_964351485.1 uncultured Halioglobus sp. | reverse complement strand
GGTTAACGCGGAATAGGTCAGTTTATCGACACGTAACGCACGAGCAAGCGGGTGTTTCTTAAGTTGATCAATCCATACTTGTTTACCGATGATGATGCCTGCTTGTGGTCCACCCAATAATTTATCACCACTGAAGCAGATTAAATCCATACCTGCCTCAATGCTTTCTTGGATCGTCGGTTCATGATCAAGTCCATAGGCGGTTGTATCAATCAATGTGCCACTGCCGAGGTCATCGACAGCGAGAACGCCGTGCGCGTGGTCATGACCCTGACCGCGCCCGGCTGCCCGGTTGCGGGTGAGATGCCCGGCTGGGTCGCCGAAGCCATCGAACCCGTCCCCGGCGTCAAACAGGTCAAAAGGGGAGTATACCGGCCCGGTGCGCGCCGCGTCAGTCTCGAGCCGCTAAAAGCGGGCAGTAGTTCCGCGCCGGGTGGGTAACCGGCAGGTGCAGGATGTGGCCGAGGTCGCCACAGTTGAACTTCATCGACCCAATTTCGATCCGTGTGCTGTTGTGGCTCCGCCTTTGTATTACAGTGGCTGGCTGCATTTAACGTGTATTCCAGGAGCTATCGATGTCATTGACGCCTGCCGACGTCCACGCCAAGAAACGGGAAATTACCGCACCGGGCGGTATGTTTGAAACCGAGACAGTCGAGATCGACGGTCATCGCTACGCGGCGTACAAGCATGCCCCGAAGACCCTGGTCGACGTGTTCGACGGGGCGCGGGCCCACGGCGACCAGGAGTTCCTGGTCTATGAAGGCCAGCGGCTGACCTACAACGACTATTTCGAGCGGGTCGATGCTCTGGCCGCGACGTTGCAGAATGACTATGGCCTGAAGAAAGGCGATCGCCTGGCAATTGCGATGCGCAACAATCCGGCCTGGGCGATCACCTACGCGGCCGCGACCCTCCTGGGCGTGATCGTCGTGCCCATCAACAGCTGGGGCAAGACCGAGGAATTGCGCTATGCGATCGAGGATTCGGGCAGCCAGGTGCTGGTGTGTGACCGGCAGCGACTGGCGCTGGTGGAGAACCACCTGGATGAACTGGGTATTCGCGTCCTGCTCGATGATGCCGACGCGGCGCACGCTGCGCATCCGGCGGTGACGCAGTTCGACGCGGCGGTCGACGCCGGTCGTGGTCGCACCTATGAGCGGCCCGAGATCGGCGCCCTGGACGAGTGCGTCATCCTGTATACCTCCGGGTCCACCGGGTTCCCCAAGGGCGTACTGCACCGGCATATCGCGGCCTGTAACTCGTTGATGAACATGTTCTTCCTCGGCTTCCTGTTGATGGAGCTGGAGGGTGCGCGCGAGTTCCGTGGCGGTGCGGAGCGCGAAACGCCGCTGCTCACGGTGCCGCTGTTTCACGCCACCGGCTTGCTGTCGGGCCTGTTGTTGCCGATTAACACGGCGCAGAAGGTCGTCATCATGTACAAGTGGGACGCGGCCCGGGCGCTGGAGCTGATCGAATCGGAAAAGGTGACCGGCCTGTCCAGTGTGCCCGCGGTGATCCAGGACCTGCTCTATCACCCGGATTTCGACAAGCACGATACCCGCTCGCTGATCCGCGTCAGTGCCGCCGGCGCCGCCACCCCGGCGGGACTGCCGCAGATGATCCGGGAGAAGTGCGGAGAGCCCAGCCGGTCGGCGGGTTGGGGCATGACCGAAACCTTCGCCGTCGGCGGGACGATGAGCGGGGTGGTCTTCGATCTGAGCCCGGACAGCGCGGGCATCGTGTCACCGATTGTCGAGACACGCTTTATCGATTCGCAGGGCAACGTCGTCGATGCGCAGACCGGCGGCGAACTGGAAGTGCGCAGTGTCACCTGCACGCCCGGCTACTGGCAGAAGCCGGAGGCCAATGAGCAGACCTTCGACGCCGACCGCTGGATGAAAACAGGCGATCTGGCGCGGATCGACGAGGACGGGTTTCTCCACATCACCGGCCGGATCAAGGAGATCGTGATCCGCGGCGGGGAAAACATCTATCCCGGGGAAATCGAACAGGCGGTCTACGAGCTGTCCGAGGTGCAGGAAAACGTGGTGTTCGGCGTACCCGACGACGCCATGGGTGAAGAGCTGGTGCTGGTGTTGTATCTCAGCCCCGGCTCGGAACTGACCGAAGCGGCGCTGCGCGAGTACCTGGGCCAGCGCCTGGCCGGGTATAAGGTGCCGCGCCACATTCGCTTCTTCGATCAGCCGTTACCGCAGAATGCGAGCGGCAAGCTGCACAAGCTGAAAACCCGCGAGATGTTTTTGGGCGAGGCGTAACGCACCTGGCCGGCCGCACCTCGCCAGCAGTTGCTAGCGGCGTTCCAGCAGGGTGCAGAGCCGTTCGATTTCCGACAGCTCCGCAGTCGCCGGCACCATGAACAGTTCTTCGCAGCCGGCGGCCTCGGCGTTATCGAGCGCCTGCAACACACTGTCGGCATCGCTGCGATGGACGCTCTCGGCCATCATGGTGGCGATCTCAGGGCCCGCGATGGCCAGGTAGTCATAGACATAGTCGTACAACTTCTTCTGGCCGTCGTCGGCCAGCGTGTACCAGAAACCGCCCATGCGGTAGGGGGCGGTGTCGCGACCGGCCTTGTCCCAGGCCGCGTCCATCATCGCAAAAGTGTTGTCCAACTCGTGTTGTTCGCCATTGCCCGACCACGCGTAGAGGCCGTCGGCCCACTGCGCGCAGCGCGCGATGCTTTTGGGGCCCATGGCGCCGGCCAGCAGCATCGGGCCGGAGGGGTCGGCCAGCGCCGGTCCGATCACGCCGCCGCCCTCGATGATTTCTTCGCCGCGCCACACCCGGCGCATGTCCTCGACCTGCCTGTCCATGCGCCCGTAGCGCCCGTTGAAGGTGGCACCCACCGCCTGGTAATCCTTTTCGCGGCCGCCGTAGCCCACGCAGACTTTTTTCACCCGCCCGTCGGACAGAATGTCGAGCGTGGCCAGCTCCTTGGCCACGCGGGTGGCGCTGTGCATGGGCAGGACATAGAGGGTGGGGGTCAGCTCGACGCGCTCGGTGGCCATGGCCGCGGCCGACAACACCACGCGCATGTCGTAGGTCGGGCCGTGCACGCGCTCGCCGCAGGACACCGCGTGGAACGGGCCGTCATCCACCGCGCGGAACCAGTTCAGGTAGTCGTCGCGGGTCAGTCCCGCTTTCATGTACGGCAGGCAAATGCCGATCTTCATTTTCGAGGCCATGGTGTGTCCTGTCGTTGGCGCTGGAAGGTTGTGCGCCATGTTAGCGCAGTCTGTGGCCGGCACTGTTCAGAAAGCTGAACTGGCGAGACTTAGCTCGCCGACTGGTTGGCGTGCCCCGGTGACTGGTGTACGGTGCTCGCCTGTCCCAGCCCAGCCGGTGGAGTAACCGCAATGAAAATCGATGGCCCGTTTTACGCCCAACTGGACGGTGCCGCGCAGGAAGCGCGGCGCTTGGCAGATATCGGTTACGACGGCGTGTACACGCTGGAGGGCAGTTGGGATCCGTTCCTGCCGCTCGTGCTGGCATCGCAGAGCGCACCGGAGCTGGACCTGGCGACGGGCATCGCGGTCGCGTTTCCGCGCAACCCCATGCACATCGCCTACCAGGCCTGGGATATGCACAAGTACAGCAAGGGCAAGTTCATGCTCGGTATCGGCTCTCAGATCAAGACCCATATCGAGAAGCGTTTCGGCACGCCGTTCGATCCGCCGGCGCGGCGTATGCGCGAGTACATCCTCGCAGTGAAGGCGATCTTCGACTGCTGGCAGAATGGCACACGCCTGGCGTTTGAGGGTGAGTATTACCGGCATACGCTGATGACGCCGATGTTCAATGCCGGCCCCCTGGAATACGGCCCGCCGCCGATCCTGCTGGGCGCGCTCGGGCCGAAGATGACGGAGGTGGCCGGCGAGGTGGCCGATGGCCTGATCGTCCACCCGTTCAACAGCATGCCCTTCCTGACCGGGCACGCAATGCCCGCGGTCGAACGCGGCCTGGAAAAAGGCGGCCGCGCGCGCGAGGACTTCATCCTGCAGGTCAACGCGATCGTGATCACCGGCGAGACCGAGGCGCAGCGGCAGGCCGCAACCGACAGCGTGAAGAGCCTGCTGGGCTTTTACGCCTCGACACCGGCCTACCGGCCGCCCATGGAGGCAGTGGGTTACGGCGACCTGCAGCCGGAGTTGAACCGCCTGTCGAAGGAGGGCGCCTGGGATGTATTGGCGCAGCATATCGACGATGATTTCATTGAGGCGTTCACCACCCGGGGCACACCGGACGAGATCGCCCCGAAACTGCGCGAGAAGTACGGCCACCTCGCCGATCGTCTGGCGATCTATGCGCCCTATGCGGCGCCCGACGACATGTGGCGATCCATCATTACGCAGCTCAAAAATCCCTGATCCCGCGCGTCGCCGGGGCGTGCTATTCTTCAGGGCATGGCAGGCGATCCGAAAGACGACGACACGCTGTTTCACCAGCTCCGCAAGCTGACCGGCCAGGTGGCCGGCGGCACGCTGGAGCTGGCGCGCAATACGGCGACCATGACCGCGATGTTCGGGGAGACCTGGCTGCGCAACGCGGTGATGAATACGCTCGAACCGGAGCGGCTCGAGGCCATGGCCGATGCCGGGCGTTTCCTGCAGGACGCACGCGAGACGGCGGGCCTCTCGATCAAGGAACTGGCGGAGAGCATTGACCTCAGCGATCGCCGGGTGCTGGAAGAAGTGGAGAGCGGCAAGACCATCATGCCGCTGGAGTTGATGCTGCGTTCAGCCTCACTGCTCGCCCGCCACGACCCGATCCCCTTCATGATCAAGTTCATGCGCACCTATAACCCCGCGCTGGAACAAACCCTTGAGCAGCTCGGTGTGATGGCCCTGCCCAAGCAGTACGAACGTGAACGGCGCTTCGTCAACCTTGTGCGGCAGCACGATGTGATGCGCACGCTGACAGACGACGAGTACGACCGGTTCATGCACTACATGGAAAGTTCCCTGTCGCTGGTCCTGGACGTGATGCTCAAGGAGAAAGAGGCCAACGCTCTCGGCGCTGCGCCGGCGCGCGCGCCGCGCAAGGCGGCGCCGAAGAAGGCTGCGAGCACACGGCGGCGCACCAGTTCGCCGCGCGCCCGTCCGAAGGCCAAGACAGGTACTTCACGCAAGCGCACCCCGCGCAAGTCCGCCGACGACTGACGCTCCACTTCCGGCGCCACTGGGCGCATAATGCCCACCCCCCACCGACCGACGGAGCCGCGCTGTGTCATCGCCCAGCCGAGACGCTGACAATCACTGGTTTGCAACCTGCCCCAAGGGGCTGGAATCACTGCTGAGCGACGAGTTGAGCGCCCTGGGTGCGCAGTCTGTTCGCGAAACCGTGGCGGGTGTGCACTTCAGCGGGCCCTGGGCGACTGTCTACCGTGCCTGTCTCTGGAGCCGGCTCGTCAACCGGGTGCTGTGGCCGCTGGGCGAGGTGGGCGCCGCCGATGCCGATGCGCTGTACCAGGGGCTGGCGCGCATGCGCTGGGGTGACTGGTTCGAGGCCCGGTGCAGTATCGCCATAGACTTTTCCGGCGAAAACCGCGCGATCCGCAACACGCAGTTTGGCGCCCAGCGTGCCAAGGACGCGATTGTCGACTGGTTTCGCGACAACACCGGGCGTCGGCCCAACGTGGAGCGTACGCATCCCGATGTGCGCGTCTCTGTGCGGCTGGTGCGCAATACCGCACATGTGGCGCTGGATCTTGGCGGCGGCAGCCTGCACCAGCGCGGCTATCGGCTCAGCACGGGATCGGCGCCGCTGAAGGAGAATGTGGCGGCCGCGGTCCTGCTGCGCGCCGACTGGCCGGGTATGGCCGCCCGCGGTGGCGCCCTGATCGACCCGATGTGCGGCGCCGCCACGCTGCTGCTCGAGGGCGCCATGATGGCGGCCGATATCGCACCGGGGCTGGAGCGCGAGCGTTTCGGCTTCAGCCATCTCAAACAACACGACCAGCAGCAGTGGCAGGCGATCCACGCCGATGCACGTGGCCGCGCCGAGCGCGGGCGCGCCGCGCGCCTCCCGGAGATCCGCGGTTACGACGCCGACCCGAGGGTTATCCGCCGCGCGCAGGAGAACATTGCCCGCCTGGGTTTGTCGAAGGTGGTGCGCGTGAGCGTCAAACCGGTTGCCGAGCTCTGTAAGCCGACGCACATGCCGTTACCGCAAGGGCTGATCGTGTGTAATCCCCCGTACGGGGAGCGACTGGGCACCGTGGAAACCCTGCGCCCGATCTACAACGCGCTGGGCAGGGCCATGGCGCAGGAATTTGAGGGCTGGCAGGCGGCGATCATGACGTCTGAGGCAGAGCTGGGCAAGGCGATCGGCCTGCGTAGTCACAAGCGTTACGCGCTGTTCAATGGCCCGATCCCCACGACCCTGTACCTGTTCGAGCTGAAGGACAACGCGTACCGCGAGGCTGCCGGGACAGGCACCGCCGGGCAGCCGCCGCTGTCAGACGGTGCGCAGATGTTCGCCAACCGCCTGTCGAAGAATCGCAAGCGGCTCGCGCGCTGGCTGGAGCGGGAAAACATAGAGTGTTATCGCCTCTACGATGCCGACATGCCCGAGTACGCGGTCGCCATCGACATCTACGGTCGTTCTGCGCACGTTGCGGAATACCGGGCGCCGCGCGGTGTGTCGCCCGAGGCGGCCCAGCGTCGCCTGGATGAAATCAAGGCCGTGTTGCCGCAGGCACTGGGCATCGAGGAGGGCGATATCGCCTACAAGCAACGCACTCGGCAAAAGGGTGCGGGCCAGTACCAGAAGCAGTCCGCACGCGGCGAGCTGCGCCGGGTGCGCGAGGGCGAGGCCTATCTGCTGATCAACCTGTTCGATTATCTGGACACCGGCCTGTTCCTCGATCACCGGCCCCTGCGCAGGCGCCTGCACGCGGAGGCGCGGGGCAAGGATTTCCTGAACCTGTTCTGTTACACCGGCAGCGCGACCGTGCAGGCTGCGCTGGGCGGTGCCCGCTCCACGGTGAGCGTCGATACGTCCAACACCTACCTGGAGTGGCTGCGCAAGAACCTGGCGCAGAACGGGCTGAACCACGAGGGACATCGCACCGAGCGCGCCGACTGCCAGCAGTGGCTGGCCCAGACCGAGCTGTCGTTCGATCTGATCATGGTCGACCCGCCGTCGTTCTCAAACTCCAAGAGTCGAGAGGGCGTGTTTGACGTGCAGCGTGATCACGTGGCGCTGGTGCACGCGGCGATGGCGCGGTTGCGGCCCGGCGGTGTGTTGTATTTCTCCAACAATCGGCGGGATTTTGAGCTGGACGCCGAACTGGCGACTGCCTACGTCTGCCAGGACATCACTGCGCAGACCCTCGACCCGGACTTTCAGCGCAAGAAACAGACGCATCGCTGTTGGCAATTTTCTAAGCCGGACGCTTGAAATCGCTGCGAGCCTCGCGGTTCAAGGGCTTTGGCGAGAGTGGCTACAAACCCTTACAAAAAGACTATCCACAGTGGCAGTAACCGTAAAACTCCCTACTTTATGTCCGGTCTGGCACTAGAAACTATTTGCAGTAGCTTTCCTAACTGATTGTTAGTTAATAAAAATATAGCAAAAAGCGTTGATGCGCTAGCATTTTGGGTGCGGGGCCGCCCGAGCGACCGCATCGCGGCCTTCGGAATTGCCCCCATACTTATCCACAGATCAGCCTGTGGATAAGTCCTGTGCCTCGGCGAGGCTCAGCAACTGCTTGCCGACGTTGCGCCCCTCGAACAACCGCATCAGCGTGGCGGGAATCTGTTCGAATCCGGACTGGATGTCCTCGCGGAAGGCGATCTCACCGTTCAGTACCCAGGGCACCAGTTCGGCCATGGCCTCGTCCACGCGGTCGATGTAGTCGAGCATGATGAAGCCCTGCAGGCGCAACCGTCGGGTGACGACCTGCATCATGTTGTGCGGGCCGGGCGCCGGCTCGGCGTCGTTGTAGCCCGAGATTGCGCCACAGAGCGCGAGGCTGCCGTGGTCGGCCATGTGATCGATGACTGTCTCCAGGGTCTGGCCGCCGACATTGTCGAAGAAGACGTTGATGCCGTCGGGGCACAGCGCAGCCAGGCGCTCGTTGAGGTTTTCGCGCTTGTAGTCGATCACGCCGTCGAGCTTGCAGGACTCGCGCAGCCACGTACATTTTTCATCGCCGCCGGCGATGCCGATGACGCGCGCGCCGCGCAGCCGCGCGATCTGCGCCGCGACCGAGCCTGTGGCGCCGGCCGCGCCGGAGACCAGCACGGTGTCACCCGGCTTTGGTCTGCCCACGTCGAGCAGTCCGAAGTAGGCGGTGAGGCTGGTGCCACCGAAGATGCCCAGTGCCAGGTTCGCCGGTGTGCCCTCGGGCAGGGGCCTGGGGGCCATCGCGCTCGCCGGATCGCCGACGCAGTATTCCTGCCAGCCGAACAGGCCCTGCACGAGGGTGCCGACCGGCAGGTCCGGGTTGCGCGACTCGATCACCTGGGCGACCGCGCTGGCGCGCATCGGTTCGCCCAGCGCCACCGGCGGCAGGTAGCTCGGTTCATCGACCATCCAGCCACGCATCGCCGGGTCGAAGCTCAGCATGAGTGTTTTCAGCAGGACCTGGCCGGCGTCCAGATCCGGCTTCGGCAGTGCGGTGGAGACCAACTCGAAGTTGTCCTGGGTGACCATTCCCTGCGGCCGGCTCTTCAGTAGCCACTGGCGGTTTTGCGTGTCGGTCATGGTGTTGTCTCCTGAGTGCGGCGTGCACGGTCCCTGTGAATTGGAGGCGTAGTAGACCATCGCCATGCGGTGGTCCTCAAGTGCCCTCACATGACAGGCGTTGCGCGGTGTGGTCCAATCGCCCCCGAACCGGTGGGTGTACGGGCGGCGAGGATCCGATGAAGGAACTTCTGATTATCTACCACAGCCAGAGCGGCACCTGTGCGCGCCTGGCGGCGGACGCACTGGACGGCGCGCGCGAGGAAGCCGGTATTGCCACGCGCATCCTGCGCGCCTGGGATGCCGACAGTGCTGCGGTCACAGCGGCGGCGGGCCTGCTGCTGATCGCGGCGGAAAACTCCGGCGCGCTGGCCGGTGGTATGAAGGATTTCCTCGACCGAACGTTCTACCCGGTCAACGCGGCGCAGGTGGTCCTGCCTTACGCGCTGCTGGTCAGCGCCGGCAACGACGGGCGCGGCGCGGTGACCCAGGCGACTCGTATCGCCAGTGGTTACCCGCTGAAACCGGCGGCAGAGCCGGTTATCCTGCGCGGCGAGTATTCGCCCGCGTCGGCCAGCACCGCTCGCGATACCGGTCTGGCGCTGGCTACCGGGCTGGCAATGGGAATTTTTTGAAGCAGGGGAAATGAATGAGCGACAAGCAGGACACCGGGCAGGCAGCAGGCGAGGGCGTAGTGCCCGCGACACCGCCGGCTGGTTTTGAACTGATGCGAAAGGGCCTGGGTTTTATCGACGCGCTGGCGCCCCTGTATCGAAAGGATTCCACGGAGGAGTCCGTGTTTGGCATCGTTGTGGCAGCGCAGCACGCCAACACGATGGGTATCTGTCACGGCGGCGTGCTGATGACGCTGGCGGATATCGTCGCCGCCACCGGCGTCAACCTGGCGCGCGGGGAAAAGGCGGGAAGCCCGACCATCAACCTCAGCATGGATTTCATCGCCGCGGCGAAGGAGGGCGAGTGGCTGGAGGGCATCGCACAGACGGTCAACCTGCGGCGCCGGTTCGGGTTCTGCAGCGGCGAGTTGAGAACACCGCGCCGGACCGTGGCGACCTTCAGCGGCACCTTCTACTTCCCCGATCACGAAGGGCTCTGGGAGTCGGTCGCCAGGCGCAGCCTGTTCGACGGCGACGACAACCACGCATGATCAGCCGGGCTGGTCGGCAAAGGCCTCCAGCACCTCGATAAACGCCTGCGCCGCCCGCGACAGGCTGCGGCCCTCGTGGTACACCACACCGAGATTGCGCGATACCAGGCCGTCCTTGAGCGGCAGGGCGACCAGCGTGTCGTCGAGCATCGTGCGCGGCAGGACAGTCCAGCCCAGTCCGACCGAGGCCATCATGCGGATGGTCTCGAGATAGTTGGTCGCCATCGAAACTTTCAGCGGCAGGCCGCGACTGTCGAACAGGTCTTTCACGATCTGCCCGGTGTAGGTGTTCATGCCCGGCAGGATCGCGGGGTGTTCGCTGAGTGTTTTCAGGTCCAGGCGCTTGCGTTGCGACAGCGGGTGACCGGCCTGCACCATGAAATCCAGCGGGTCCGCCCAGACGGTGCGCGTGAGCAGGTGCGCCTGGTCGGTGGGCGCGAGCGTGACCACGGCCAGTTCGATCTCGCCGCGCAGCGTGAGATCGTAGGCCTGCTCCGAATCCATAAAATCGATATCCAGCTGCACCGCGTGGTAGCGCGCGTTGAATCGACTCAGCACCGGAGGCAGCCGGTGCAGCCCGATGTGGTGGCTGGTCGCGAGTTTGAGCTGGCCGGCCACCTCGCCGGCCAGGTCGCGCACCGAGCGTTCCGCAGCCAGCAGTTCCAGGGCGACTGTGCGTGCGTGGGGCAGGAGTGCCCGGCCGGCCTCGGTCAGGCTGACCTTGCGGCCGATCCGGTCGAACAGCGAGGCCTGCAACTGGTCCTCGAGCTGGGCGATACGCTTGCTCACCGCCGGCTGGGTCAGGTGCAGTTTTTCCGCCGCCTCGGAGAACGAGCCGGACTCGGCGACCGCGACAAAGGCCCGCAGGTTCTGGGTGTCCATTTCTATTCCTAAATGGAATGCATGCAATAAAAATAATAGATTTGAGTTATCTGTTGTGCAAGCTCATAATCGCCCCCACTTTGAGGCTGGAACAGGTCCATCAGACCGGAGGACACCATGAGCGGACAGACGCTGTATGACAAATTGTGGCAGAGCCACCTGGTAGAGGAGCGCGATGACGGCAGCGCCCTGATTTACATCGATCGCCAGTTGATTCACGAGGTCACCTCACCGCAGGCCTTTGAGGGGCTGCGCCTGGCCGGTCGTTCGCCGTGGCGCGTCGACGCCAACATGGCGGTGCCCGACCACAACGTACCCACCGAGCGCACCGAGCGCGAGGGTGGCGTCGAAGGCATCATCGATCCCATTTCACGCCTGCAGGTGCAGACGCTGGACGACAACTGCCGCGATTTCAAAATCCTGGAATTCCAGGTCAACGACGTGCGCCAGGGCATCGTGCACGTGGTGGGCCCCGAGCAGGGTGTGACCCTGCCGGGCATGACGATTGTGTGCGGTGACTCGCATACCTCGACGCACGGCGCGCTCGGCGCGCTGGCGCACGGTATCGGCACCTCCGAAGTCGAGCACGTGATGGCGACGCAGTGCCTGGTGCAGCAAAAAATGAAAAACATGCTGGTGCGCGTCGACGGCGAGCTGCAGCAGGGTGTGACGCCCAAGGATGTCGTGCTCGCGATCATCGGAGAAATCGGCACGGCCGGCGGTACCGGTCATGTCATCGAATTTGCCGGCGAGGCGATCCGCGACCTTTCCATGGAAGGCCGCATGACGGTCTGCAACATGACGATCGAGGGCGGTGCCCGCGCCGGTATGTGCGCCGTGGACGAGGCGACCATCGAGTACGTCAAGGGCCGTCCCTACGCACCGCAGGGCGAGCAGTGGGACCAGGCGGTGGCCGCCTGGCGTGAACTGCACAGCGACGATGATGCACACTTTGATCGCGTGGTCGAACTGCGCGGCCAGGACATCAAGCCGCAGGTGACCTGGGGCACTTCGCCGGAGATGGTACTGCCCATCGACGGTGTGATTCCCGACCCCGCTGCGATGGACAACGCAACGCAGAGCGAGGCCACGCGCCGCGCGCTGGAGTACATGGGCCTGACCCCGGGCATGTCGATTACCGACATCAAGCTCGATACGGTCTTTATCGGTTCCTGCACGAACTCGCGGATAGAAGATCTGCGCGCCGCGGCCAAAGTGGTGCAGGGCAAGCACGTGGCCTCGACGCTGCGCCGCGCCCTGGTGGTGCCCGGGTCCGGGCAGGTCAAGGAGCAGGCCGAGGCCGAGGGGCTGGACAAGATTTTCACCGCGGCCGGCATGGAGTGGCGCGAGCCCGGTTGTTCCATGTGCCTGGCGATGAATTCGGACAAGCTGGATGCGAAGGAGCAGTGCGCCTCGACGTCCAATCGTAACTTTGAAGGTCGCCAGGGTTTTGGCGGCCGCACGCACCTGGTGAGCCCGGCGATGGCTGCCGCCGCTGCGGTGGCGGGATATTTTGTCGACGTGCGTACCTGGGAGGAGAGTGCATCATGAAAAGCTTCACAGTCATGGAAGGATTGGCCGCGCCGATGGATCGCGCCAACGTCGACACCGACCTGATCATTCCCAAGCAGTTCCTGAAATCGATCAAACG
>CAYGOX010000083.1:0-12432 GCA_964351485.1 uncultured Halioglobus sp. | reverse complement strand
GATTCCAGGGAGAGAAATTCAGCGGGAGGGGGGGCCCTGCGGGACCGCAGTAACCGGGCAAGGTGGCGCTTTGACGATGTCACACTCTTGTCTCTAGCCGGGCAACAAAGCCTCCAGTCTATCGCTGTACCAGCCCACTGCCCGGTGCGATCGCGCCGAAATTCAGCGCGCATTTCACGCCGGACAGAATGTTGTTATCGGGGTTGGGCAGCGTTAACTGCACACCAAAGGTTCCCGTGGCCGCGTCGGCAACCGCATCGATGACGGTGACGCGGGCCTCAACAGGCTCCGCTCCCGGCGACTGCGGGTACACCAGCGCGCGCATGCCGAGGCGAATCTGGTGACGCATCTCCAGCGGCACCACCACTTCCACCGACAGCGGATCGAGCTGCGCAACGCGCATGATCGGCTGATCTTCCACGTACTCGCCGATTTCCTTGAAATGCTTGAGCACGTAGCCGTCTATCGGCGTACGAACCGTTTTCTGTTCCAGTTGTTCCTCGGCCCGGGCCAGCTCCAGCGCACGCACCTCCTTCAAATCGTGCGCCTGCTGCAGCCGCCAGCGCGACAGACTCTGGCCACGATCGGCTTCGTCTTTCAGCTCGATGGAGACCGTTTTCTTGTCGTAGAGCGCCTGGATCCGCTCTTTGCGGCGCTGGTCATAGGCGAGATTCACCGAGTTGGCCTGCACCTCGGAGTCGATTTCCGCGCGTGCGCGGGCCAGCACGACCGTTGCCTGCTCTACGCTGGATTCCAGCCGGGCAGCCACGTCGCCAGCTTTGAGAAAATCGCTGCGATCTGCGAGAAGTTCCGAAATAACGCCCGGCACAGGACTGGCCAGATCCACCACACGGTTGGGCTGGATCAGGCAATCGAGAAGCGAAGATTCTTCAGCGGTGGCGGTGCCCACCGTGAACAGTGCCCAGAAACTTAACACCAAGGTCGGCCAGCTTCTGTCGAGCCGGTACCCGTTCCCAATCGTCAAAGTTTGTATCCCCTTTTTTATAGTTCGCACTTTACCAGAAAGAGTCAGAGAGAAATGTAAAAAATGCCGTTTCAAGAGCCACTTATCGCCACTGAACGGGAAATTCGCGCGCCGCGCTTATTGTGTTCGCGAACGTTGCTGCCCATAATGATCACGACTGCAAAAAAGCAAACTGTTGACTCACAACGAGCACACTGGATTGCAAGCGATAGAACACGCCAAAAAGATTGCAGAGCCGCCTCGGCGGTATATGCGACCGGCGAAGATTCTCCATAAAGCAGCAGGGGCACCCAAACAGGCAATGCAGCACTGGCTCGCCACCCAGTGCGGCCTGATCAAGGGCATCAGCTGGAGCATGGTGGCCTCCGCGTCTCCGGAAACAAAGCAGGTCAGCCTCAAGGCGTGCTGGCCCAGGCCCACCCCCCAGCGCAAACACCTCAAACCCAATATCGTCCGCTGCGCCAGCACCCTGACGACGCGCATCCTGCGCGTACCGGCCCAGGAACAGGGCGAGGACAACCTGCTCATCTTTTATCCGCTGCCCGACTGCCGCGTGGGCGAATCGCCCCTGGTGCTGGTGCTGGAAGTGGCCTCGCGTAACAAGCGCCAGTACGTGGCACTGAAAAAACTGCTCGCCTGGAACAGCCAGTGGCTGTATTTCCTGCTGCACAACAAACTGCCGCAGGGCTCATCGTCCGAGGCGACCGATATCCTGGCGCTGGCCAACCAGTGCCTCGACCAGACTCAGTTTCGCAGCACCGCCTACGCGCTGGTCAACCAGCTCGCGGGGCGCTACGACGCCGAACGCGTGAGCCTGGCGCTGCGACTCAAGGGCCAGATGCAGGTGCAAGTGGTCTCGAACAGCTCCCGCGTGAAGCAGCAGAGCAATCTCATACAGGGCATCGGCGCGGTGATGGAAGAGGCCGCCGACCAGGATTGCGTGATCAATTTCCCCGACACCGACGCGGTGGCGCACGCCCACGGCCGGCTCGCGCGCCAGACCGCCATGGGGTCCATCGCCACCTTCCCGCTGATCCACGCCGGCGAGATCGTGGGCGCCGTGTGCCTGGAGCGCAACACCCGCCAGCCGCTGTCACAGATGCAGCGGGTGGAAATCGAACAATTGCTGGAGCTGATCACTCCCACACTGTGGCTGCGGCGGCGCGACGAGCGCTCGCTGCTGGCCAAGGCCCGGGAGAGCGGTCGCGAATCGCTCGCCAGGGTATTCGGCCCGGCCCATATCAAGGTGAAGCTGCTGACCGCGCTGTGCGCCATGCTGCTGGTGTTTTTCAGCGTGGCCCAGGGCACCTGGCGCGTGGGCGCCGATGCCGTGGTCGAGGGCAAGGTGCAGCGCACGGTGGCCGCACCGGTCGACGGCTATATCGCCACGGTAGAGGTCCGGCCCGGTGACGAGGTCAGCGCGGGACAGGTCATCGGCAGCCTCGACGACAGCGACCTGGTGCTCGAACGCCTCAAGTGGTCCACGCTGCGCCAGCAGATGGTGAGCGAATCGCGCGAGGCGATGGCGCAACGCAACCGCGCGCAGGTGAATATCATCAACGCGAAGATCAAGCAGGCCGATGCCGAACTGAAGCTGATCGAGGAGAAACTCGCCCGCACCCAGCTCCGCGCACCCTTCGACGGCGTGGTCATCGAGGGTGACCTGAGCCAGTCTCTGGGCACACCGGTCAACCGCGGCGACACCCTGTTCAAGATCGCACCGCTCAACGCCTACCGGATTGTGCTGCAGGTGGATGAACACGATATCGGCCCTGTCGAGCAGGGCCAGTTCGGACGACTGGTGCTCACCAGCATGCCGACCCACCCGGTGATGATGCGCATCGACAAGATCACGCCGGTGTCCACCGCCGCCGACGGCCGCAACTTCTTCCGTGTAGAAGCGAGCCTGCTTGAGCGCGACCTGAAACTGCAGCCGGGCATGGAAGGCATCGGCAAGATCGCGGTGGGCGACGCCAACCTGTTCTGGATCTGGACTCGCGAGCTGACCAACTGGCTGCGCGTCACCACCTGGACGTGGTGGCAGTAAGTGGTGGCGCAAACATGAGCGCTGGCCAGAAACAGCTCTTCAGCGAACACTGGTACCGCGTCAAGGCGCTCCGCCCCCAACTGCGACCCCACACCAAACTGCACCGGCACCAGTACCGCGGCGCGATCTGGTATGTGCTCGAAGACGGCTCCAACGGCCAATACCACCGCTTCGGCCGCGCCGCGCACCACATCATCGGGCGCATGAACGGCAAGCGCACCGTGCACGAACTGTGGGAGGACGCCAACACCGCGTTCGGCGACGACGCCCCGGTGCAGGACGACATCATCCACCTGCTCGGCCAGCTTCACCAGATCGACGCATTGCAGACCGACATGGCACCGAACGTGCGCGAGCTGCTGCGCCGCAGCGAGCGAATTGAACGCGAGCAGTGGCTGGGGCGCGTGAAGAATCCGCTGGCGGTGCGCGTCAGTCTGTTTGACCCCGACCGCTTTCTCGACCGCACTGCACCCCACGTGCGCGCACTGTTTTCCCGCCCGTTCCTGATCCTGTGGGTCGCTATCGTGACGCTGGCGCTCACCCAGGCCGGCGTGCACTGGGAGACGCTGGTGGCGACGGCGCGCGACGAGGCGCTGGCGCCGACCAACCTGCTGTTGATCGCACTCATCTACCCGCTCATCAAACTCCTGCACGAGCTGGCGCATGGCTACGCCGCCAAACTGAACGGCGGCGAAGTGCACGAAATGGGCATCATGTTCCTGGTATTCATGCCCGTGCCCTATGTCGACGCATCGGCTGCCACCGCGCTGCGCGACCGGCGCATGCGGATGCTGGTGGGCGCCGCCGGCATCATGGTGGAACTGCTGCTGGCCTCGCTGGCCCTGTTCCTGTGGCTGCTGGTCGAACCCGGGGTGGTCAGCACCTTGTGTTTTAACGTGATGCTGATCGGCGGCGTGTCCACGGTGGTGTTCAACGGCAACCCGCTGCTGCGCTTTGACGGCTACTACGTGCTCGCCGACTGGCTCGGCATTCCCAACCTCGCGCAGCGCGCCAATCGCTATGTCACCTACCTGGTGCAGCGCTACCTGCTGGGGATGCGCCTGGCGCAAACGCCGGTGACGGCGCGCGGCGAGGCGCCCTGGTTTGTCCTGTATGCCACGGCGTCGTTCGCATACCGCATGGTCCTGTTGGGCGCGATCTGCCTGTTCCTGCTGCAGCACCTGTTCGCGGCGGGTGTACTGCTGGCCGGTTGGGCGCTGTATTCGCAAATTGGTTTGCCACTGTACCGGCAGCTCCAGTTTCTGCTGCTGGACGCCAGCCTGCGCCACCAGCGTCCCCGCGCCCTCGCGGCCAGCGGCATCGCTGCGGTGCTGGTGTTGGGCGTGCTGACGTTCTACCCGGTCAGTTCGCTGACGCGCTTTGAAGGTGTCATCCAGCCGCCGGAGCGCTCGCAACTGGTGGTGCAGACCGACGGTTTTGTCAGTGAACTGGTCGCGCGGCCCGGAAGCACGGTCGCGGCGGGCGACGCGCTGGTGAAAATCACCAACATCGAACACCACGGCCAGATGCAGGCCAAACAGGCGCGCATGGAAGAACTGAAGGCACGCTTCCGGCTGGCCCGCATCAGCAACCGCGTGGAAACGCGGCTGATTCAGGAAGAAATCAGCGCGCTGCAGGGTGCCATCGCCCGGCTGCAGGAAAAAATCGACGCCACCACACTGGTGAGCCCGGTCGCGGGCCGCTTTATCGTACCGGCGGCCAATGACCTGCCCGGACAGTTTGTACAGCAGGGCCAGTCGCTGGGTTACGTGGTGGACGACCAGTCCGCCATCGCGCGCGTTGTCATCACCCAGCAGGATCAGGACCGTATCAGCAACCGCGTGGAGGGCGTGCACCTGCGCGTGGCCGGACACGTGGACCAGGTGATTCCCGGCAAACTGCTGCGCGCCGTGCCGCAGGCTACACAGGAACTGCCGAGCCGGGTGCTGACTGTAGAGGGCGGCGGCAAGTTCCGCACCGACCCGCTCGGGCTGACACCCCTGGCCACCCGCGAACGCGTCTTTGAATACGATGTGCTGCTGCCGGTGCCGGTTGACGAGGCCGGTATCGGCAGCCGCGTGTATGTGCGCTTCGATCACGGCCGCGAGACGCTCTGGACGCAGGTTTCGCGCCGCGTCCGGCAGCTGTTCCTGGAGCAGCTCAATGTCTAGCGCGGCCCTGCGCCAGGGTGCCCGACTGGGGGTCTATCCGCAGCGCGAGGAAACCGTCACCGACCCGCTGGACCGCCTCGGCGAACGACTGGGCCACTGGCTGTCGGAACCCCTGCGGCGACGCGACTTTCACCTGCCTTCCATCGCCGGCAGCGTTCACGCTTACGCCGAACCGCTACAGTCGATGGACGATATCGCGCTCGCCACGCGCCGCGAGGCCACCACCTACAACCTGCGGCAGCACGGCCTGGAACGCGACCTGGTGTTGCGCAGCTTTGCGCTGGTCAGCGAGTATGCACGCCGCTACCTGGACATGCGGTACTACGACGTACAGCTGCTTGGCGCGTGGGCCATTGTCACCGGCAACTGCGCACAGATGGCGACCGGCGAGGGCAAGAGCTTCACCGCGAGCCTGGCGGCGGCCACCGCGGCGCTCGCCGGCATACCGGTGCACGTGATTACCACCAACGAATACCTGGCACAGCGCGACGCCGACACCCTGCGCCCGCTGTACGAAGCGCTGGGCCTGCGCGTGACCGCCGTGCACGAGCGCATGCAGCCTGCGGAGAAGCGCGAGGCGTACCAGCACGACATCGTGTACTGCACCAACAAGCAGGTGGCTTTCGACTATCTGCGCGACCGGTTGCTGGCGCGCGAAGAAAACGGTCGTGTCTCACTGAAATTCAGCCGCGCCTACCAGGACAGACAACTGGTGCTGCGCGGCCTGTGCTTTGCGATTGTCGACGAGGCCGACAGCGTGCTGATCGACGAGGCGCGCACGCCGCTGATTATTTCGCGCGAGCACGCCGATGACAGCCAGCGCGAAATTTACGAAGACGCCCTCGCCCTCGCCCGCCGCATGCGTCCCGGCCACCACTTCCTGCACGGCAACAGTGCGGAGCGGTTGCACCTGACCGAGGCCGGCTCGCAGTGGCTGGCGCAGGAAACCACCGGTCTGCACGGAATCTGGGCAGGCAAGCGGCACAGCGAATTTCTCGTACACCAGGCACTGTGCGCCCTGCACCTGTTCCTGCGCGACAAACAATACCTGGTGCGCGACGACCGTATCGAGCTGATCGACCGCAACACCGGCCGCGCCATGGGCGACCGCTCGTGGCAAAAGGGCCTGCAGCAGATGGTGGAGTGCAAGGAAGTCGTCACCATGACCGGGCAGCGCGAAACCCTCGCCAGCATCAGCTACCAGCGGTTTTTCAGCCGCTACCTGATGCTCGGCGGCATGAGCGGCACCCTCGAGCCCGTTCGGGGCGAACTGCGCCGGGTGTACAACCAGCGCGTGGTGCGTATTCCCACCCACCGGCCACCACAGCGCGACGACCTGGGTATGCAGTTACACCGGCGTGCCACGGACAAGTGGCTGGCGGTGGCGCGGCGCGTTCAACAGGTGCACTCCACGGGACGCCCCGTGCTGGTGGGCACAGCGACACTGCGCGATTCCGAGCTGCTGACCGTATTCCTCAAGCGGCGCGGCCTGGAACCGATCGTGCTCAATGCGCGCCAAGACGCGCAGGAAGCCGACATCGTCGCCATGGCGGGACAGGCCGGGCAGATTACCGTGGCCACCAACATGGCCGGGCGCGGTACCGATATCACACTGGGGCGCGGCGTTGCCGAGATGGGCGGCCTGCACGTGATCAGCACGCAGTGCCACGAAGAGCGCCGCGTGGACGAGCAGCTGTACGGCCGCTGCGCGCGGCAGGGCGACCCGGGCAGCTTCGAAGTGCACATCGCGCTGGACGACCTGCTCATCACCAACACCTACCCCGCCCGAATCCGCCAGTCGCTGACCCGCGCCGTGGCGCGCAAGCGCGCGCTGCCGCAGTGGCTTACGCGAGCGCTGGTGCGAATTGCGCAGGCCTCTGCCTCGCGGCATCACCGGCTGGAACGACTCGACGTGATGGCACTGCAGGACAAGCTGGACGACCTGCTGGCCTACTCGGGCAACCGGGACTGAACGTATGTCATACCCCACCCGCAGCGCGCTTACCGGCCTGCTTGCCACACTACTGTTCGCCGGACCGATGGCACACGCGCGGGATTCACTGAGCCTGGAATGCATAGTCGAACCGGAGATGACCATCGCCCTGAGCAGCGCTGTGGACGGTGTGGTGAGCGAAGTGCGGGTGGACAAGAGCGACCGCATTCTCAAAGACCAGGTACTGATTGAACTAGAAGCCAGCACGCAGCAGGCCGCCGTTGCGCTGGCCCGCTCGCGCGCCGAGATGGACGAGGACGTGCAGGCCGCGCGTCTCGCCTTCGGCCTGGCCAAGCGCAAGAAAGACCGTGTGGTGGAGCTGTTCAACAAAAAGTCCGTGCCCGGCTTTGAAAAGGACGAGGCCGTGACCGCCGCCAACCTCGCGCGCGTAGAACTGAAGAAAGCCGAAAACCAGCAGCAGCTCGCGCAACTCGAACTGCAACGCGCCGAGGCCGAGCTGGCGCTGCGATCGCTGACCAGCCCCATCGACGGCATCGTGGTGGAGCGCTATGTCCACCCGGGTGAGTCGGTGAACGACAAGCCGCTGTTGAAGCTGGCGCAGGTGAACCCGCTGCGCATCGAGATACTGGCCGACAGCGGCCTGTTCGGCCTGATCAAGGTGGGCGACGAGGCCGAGATCATCATCGAGGGTCCCACAGAGACCAGCCATTTCGCCCGCGTGTCGCTGGTGGACGGCGTGGTCGATGGCGCCAGCGGCACCTTCGGCGTACGCCTGACCCTGCCCAACCCCGACGGCACCCTCGTCGGCGGACTCAAGTGCCGCGCCGTGTTCCCCATCAAACCGCCGCCCGGGGTGTACCTGGGCGGATTCTGAATCGCGCCGTGACCCGGCCCTTCCGCTTCGGCGTCAACCTGGCCGAAATACCTGCCGGCAGCTCGGTCGGCGAGCAGGCCCGCGCGTTCGAAGACATGGGCTACGCGGTACTGAGCTGCCCCGACCACCTGAACCACCCCGACTCGCCGCTGGACCCGATGCTCGTGCTGGCCGCCGCGGCCGAGGCCACCACCGACATCCAGTTCCAGCCGCTGGTGCTGGCCAACGATTTCCGCCACCCCGCTCTGCTCGCCAAACAATCGGCCACACTGGACCACCTCAGTGGCGGCCGGTTTGCACTGGGCCTGGGGGCCGGCTGGTATGGGCCGGACTTTTCCGCCACGGGCGTGGGCTTGCGCCCACCGGCGCAGCGCATCGCGCGGCTGCGTGAGGCTGTCGAGATCATTTGCGGGTTGCACCGGGGCGAGCCGTTCACCTTCGAGGGCGAACACTACACCCTGCGCGAGGTGACCGGGGCGCCCGTGCCGGTGCGTCACCCCATGCCGCTGCTGATCGGCGGGTCGGGGCCGCGCATCCTGGCGCTGGCCGCCGAGACCGCCGACACTGTCGCGCTGAATCTGGGCCTGCCGATGGGCTGGCCCCGGCCCGAAACGGCCACCCCCTACGCCGATATCACCGACCGCAAGCTCAACTGGCTGCGCGAGAGTGCCGGCCAACGGCTGGCGACGCTGGAGGTGCAGACCTCCGTGTTTACCGCCGCGCTGTCCAACCGCAACCCGCATGACCTGCTGGCACCGCTGGCCGACATGCTGAAAGTGCCCGCCTCCGCACTGGACGACTGCCCCCACGTGCTGTGCGGCTCGCAGGCGCAGTGCATCGACACTCTTCAGAGCTGGCGCGAGCGCTGGGGTATCAGTTACGTGACCTTTTCCGCGCCCATGGCCCGTGAATTCGCCCCGGTTGTGGCCGCCCTGCGCGGCAACTGAAGAGCCAACGGGTGCATTGAGCTAAGCGGGTGCGCGGCCTACACTGGACGCTCGACAACCCATTTCGCAGACGCAACCGCCGTGACATTTTCTAAACCCGCTACGTCAAGAACCCGCCGCCCCGCCCTTGCCCTGTTGACGCTGACCCTGCTGGGCGGTGCCGCGACCACCACCGCCGCACCGGGCGTACCGCGCCTGGTGGACCTGGCCGAGGAACTGGGCATTCACCAGCAGGGCCTGACCTGGAGCGCCACCGTGGCCGACTTCAACGGCGACGGAAAATCAGATTTCTACGTGGCCTGGCACAGTGAGAAGCCCGGCACGCTCTACCTCAACCGGGGAGACGGTTTCGACGCGCAGACCCTGGGCGATACGCGCGATCGCCACGACTGCGCCGCCGCCGATGTCGACCGCGACGGCCGCATGGATCTGTACTGCACCGTGGGCGCCAACGAGAGCACCGACCGCGGCGACAATAACCTGTTCCTGCAAACCGAGCCGGGCAAGTTCACCGACGTCGCGCTGGATTGGGGCGTGAACGACCCCTGGGGCCGCGGGCGCATGACCACCTTTATCGACGCCAACGGGGACAGTTACCCCGACCTGTTCGTGGGCAACGCCGCCGCGCGCGCCGACGATCGCGTCACCTCCAACCGCCTGTTCATCAATGAGAACGGCAAGGGCTTTCGCCGCGCCGGTGGACTGGGGCTGGACCGCGCCGAGAGCGGCGACTGCGCGCAGGCGATCGACATCAACGGTAACGGCTTCCAGGATCTGCTGTTGTGCGCCAAAAGCGGACTGGTGGTGTACTTCAACACCCAGGGCAAGGGGTTCCGCCGCGCCAAGCCTGGATTCGTACCCGACGAGCGCCCGCGGCAAGCCCGCTTCCTGGACGTGCGCGGTAAACTGTCCCCCGAATTGGTGACGCTGGACCCGCGCAGCCTGGTCGTGCGCGGCCGCAAGAAAGGGAACTTCCAGCGCGAGCTGGAAACCGCCGAACTGCGCGGCGCCATGGATTTTGCCGCCGGCGACATTGACGGCGATGGCGACCTGGACCTGTTCGTGGTGCACATCGGCTGCCAGAAGGGCGAGGAAGTCTACAGCCATTCGCGCGACACCATCCTCCTGAATAACAACAGCTTTTTCATTCCCCTGCCAGTGCCCGCCCCGGAGGCCGGTTGTGGACAGACGGTGGAGGCCATCGACTACGACGGCGATGGCAGCGACGAATTCCTGGTATTGAATGGCCGCGGCGAGACACCCGGCTACCTGCAGCTGATTGATTTGCGGATGTTCGAGCAGTAACCGCCCCCCCGGCGGCCCTCAGGGGCCGCTCTACCTGCAAAATTCGGCCCCAACCGGGGTGATTTCCACGCCCCAACCCCCTCGCAATGCCATAACTTTGCGCCAGTTCACTAAACTGGTTCTGCCAGCGGCCGATAAACAGGAGACAATCACCCTTCGACCGCCAAGGACCTTCTGGTTTGCTCCTACAGTCTGGATTTTCCCGTCCCCTAGCGCTAACGATCCACCTTGCCGTGATGCTCACGGTAATCGGGTACGCCAGCTATCACCTGCTGTATGCCAACCCATTGATCGGCGTACTGTCGGTTCTGTCCGGACTCATGCTGCTGCTGTCGGCCGCGAGCCTGATGCGGGGTAGCGAGGGGGGGATATTCACCCAGCTTTTCGTACTGTCCATCGCCGGCGCGCTACTGGCCACCTGCTACTACCACGGGGTGCGGGGGCTGGCGCTGGTCTTTCCCCTGATCACCGGCCTGTTCTATACCTTCCGTTTTCGGGTGGCCCTGTGGATGGGCGGCGTTATCGCGCTGATCAGCCTGGTCACCGCGCTGAACGTGACAGACCCCGCCATGGTGGCCCGCTTTGCCGTGGCCATGACGCTCACCCTGCTGTTCAGCGCGGCCTTCGTGACGCTGGTAGACCGCCAGCGGGTGGAAATTGAGCGCGAGGCCGGTGAAGACTATCTCACCGGCGTACTGAACCGGCGCAGCTTCAACAACTGGCTGGACAGGGAAATACCACGGGCTATCGAACAAAACCGGCAACTGGCGCTGCTGTACATCGACCTGGACGACTTCAAGCGAATCAACGACGCCTACGGCCACAGCGCCGGCGACCTGCTGCTACAGGCCGTAAGCCGCCGGATACAGGACGGCGTACGCGCCAGCGACCGGCTGGGACTGGTGCAACCGGGCAGCCAGTTTGCGCGGCTGGCCGGCGACGAATTCTCTCTGGTACTGATGAACGTGGAAGATGCCCAGGAGGTCGAGGCTGTCACCGAGCGACTGCTGGACACCCTCTCGGCTCCCTTCCTGATCGACGGCCTCCCGATTGAGGTCAACGCCAGCATCGGCATCACCATGTCGGGCCGCGACGGCAACGACTTCGAAACCCTGCTGCGCAATGCCGACGCCGCGATGTACCGCGCCAAGCGCAACGGCAAGCGCCGCTTCCAGTTCTTCAACGCCGAACTGGCCCGCACCATCACCCTGGAAAACGGCATTGAACATGCCCTGAAAGAGGCTATCGCCCAGCGCGCTTTCGAGCTGGTCTACATGCCTATCTACGCCGCCGACAACCTCGCCGTGAAGGGCGTGGAAGTGCTGCTGCGCAGTACCAGCCACGCCCTGGCCAACGTTCCCACCGAGCAGTACATCCGCATAGCCGAGGAGCGCGGGCTGATCAAGCAGATCGACCTGATCGTGCTGGATCTGGCCCTGGACAAGCTGGAGCAGACCCGGCACATGCCGGCCTTCAGCCACCTGTTTATGTGTATCAATATCTCCGCCCAGGAACTGATGAACCCGCAGTTTGTGAGCGAGGTGTCAGCGCGCCTGGCGACCCACGACGTGGACCCCTCGCGGGTGGAACTGGAGATCACCGAGACCAGCCTGGTGGCCGAGAACGCGCAGGCGATCGCCATGCTCACCGAGCTCAAGGGCCTGGGCCTGCGACTGTCGCTGGACGACTTTGGCACCGGCTATACCGCCTTCAACCAGCTCGCCGCCTACCCCGTGGACGTGCTCAAGATCGACCGCTCCTTCGTCGGCAATATCGGGCAGAGCGACATGGTGCGCGGCTCCATGGTGAACGTCATCCTCACCCTGGCGGACCTCTACCACCTCAGCATCGTCGCCGAGGGCGTGGAAAACCAGGAGCAGCTGGACTACCTGAAAAAGCGCAATTGCGACTTCGTGCAGGGCTACTTCCTCAGCGAGCCGCTGGGCTGGGACGACTTCGCCGAGCACGTTATGGAAACCCTGGACGCCCTCCCCCCACCTCCCCGCAGGAGCCTGCAGGAAACCTGGCTTTAAGCGAATTTCTTTCCCCAAGGCTCTTGAAAATCAACCATTTAGGCTATACTTAAGTCTCTCTTGGGGGCGATTCGGATTCGACGACGGTAACGAACCCTGAGGTGCATGCCGTGATG
>CAYGOX010000082.1:10831-12521 GCA_964351485.1 uncultured Halioglobus sp. | reverse complement strand
TTCAGAGCAGCGGAACTTTTTTCTGCCTTCCCGGTGGGAGGTTGAAGCGGTTGGTCAGGTTTCTTTGCCGGGGAGTTTGGGGTTGGTGGTTTTGGGGGTTGGGCTAATTTTAAGAAAGCATTCCGACGCGAACCGCCAACACCTTAGCAAAGATATTTTTCTCTGAAGCTCACTCTACATTTCTGCTACTCATCATTTCCCAACAGCAGTTATCCGCTAGGCAACGGCAGCCGCGAATGCTGTAAAAATATCGCCCGGAAGTGGCTCTTCTAACTTCCAGGTAATCTCCATTGGTCTTTCCGATACATGAGATACGTAAGTAGCGGGGCCTAAGAACCAAAACGAGCGCTCATCTGTATTTTCGCGTGCAAAGAGCATTATTTTCGTGCCTTTTTCTACGTGATTGCAGTAACGCTCACCAGTGGGACTTGATGACCTAATGGTAGACTGACTTTCCCAGTGTATAAGCTCTCTATTTATAGCGTAATCACGATACATAGTGGTCGGCGAAAATTGGCCTTCGGATTTATCCAAGGTAAAGGCGAGCACATCTACCTTATCTTTCTCTATCCACAACGCGCCTTCTCGCCAAGGCTTCGTTCGAGCTTTTTTACCAACTCCGAACGCGGCGAGTATTTCAATTCTCGAATACCTTGCATGTATCTGCAAAGGTGACTCTTGGTGAGATGATAAGTCCATATGAATGTGATCGATCTGCTGTCGCCTTAGAACAAATAACTCTCTCAATTCAGAAACAACTTGAGGATGCGCCCAAAGCAGGGCCAGGCCTTGTTCCAATGAGTCATCCTTCCCAAGCACTTGGTGGCAGCTTGCTGCCACCAACATTCTAATCATTCGCCGCTCTTGAACTGTCATTGCCTTAAGATTAGGTATATCTGTGGCCCTAAGGCTTTCAATATAGAAATCTAAGCGCTTTTCATCATCGATATGCAGCAAACGACCTACCGAACGCCGAAGAACAGTTTCGTGACGTCCTTTTTGGGGCGTCTCAATACCTACTGCATCGAGATAATCTGACCAACTCTTACTGCCGGCATATATATCACTCAGACTCAACCCACTCTCCAGAATATAATTTTTCATCGTGGGCGCGATACCAGCTCTGATCATCCTATTCAGCTCACCAACTTTATCAGGCCATTTTGAGGGCAAAGATGATTTGAGGCTCGTTAAGATTACTTCTCTAGCCACATGATCCAATTCCATATGGCAACCAGCTGGCAGATATGGGAAAGACTGCTCGACTTGCTCTTTCAGATACTTGCGTGTGCCTCCCAGCAATCCAGCTAACCGGAGGTCAAACCGAAACTCTCTGCGGTGCATACCCACAAAGTCTAGGACAGTGCAAACTGATTTATTCTTACTTTTGCGAAGACCTCTGCCTAACTGCTGTAAGAACAGAGTTGCACTTTCTGTGGGCCTCAAAAGCAGCAAAGTATCTACAGATGGTACATCAACACCCTCATTGAATAGATCGACAGAGAAGACAACTTGTACTTCACCATCCCGCAACTGAGAAAGAGCGGCTGCTCTTTCAGAGCTGGGTGTATCACCCCAGACCGCCCTCGCTTTAATTCCGATACTATTAAATTTATTCGCCATAAATCTTGCGTGCTGAATACTTACACAAAAGCCCAAGGCCTTTATCTTTGTAACGTCATCCGTGCGA
>CAYGOX010000082.1:4557-10821 GCA_964351485.1 uncultured Halioglobus sp. | reverse complement strand
ATCCGACGAACCCAGGCATCATCAGCTGTATACAGGTCGCTAAGCGCATTAACGTCATAGCCCTTTCCCCGACGCCAAGGTATGTCGGTTAAATCGAGCCCATCGTGAATACCATAGTAGACAAAAGGTACGAGACGATGTTGATCGATAGCATCCCAGAGCCTAAGTTCAGCGGCTATGCGACCATCGAACCAGTCAAGAACTGACAAACCATCGGCCCTTTCTGGCGTTGCAGTAAGTCCGACTAGCTCCCGGGGCTCTAAGTGCGAGAGTAAATTGCTATACGAGGGAGCGGCTGCATGGTGAAACTCATCGACTATCACCACATCAAAATGGTCAGGTTCAAGATTACCCAATCCAGACGCACTAAGTGACTGAATCGAAGCGAAAACGTAATCAAAGGTAGACGGCCGACTACCACCCACCCATTTTTCACCGAAAGAAGCTTCCCGCAAGGCATAGCGAAAAGTAGCCAAGCTTTGATCTAATATTTCTTCTCTGTGGGCCACAAACAGCAGGCGACTTCTGGGAAGCTCTGACTTCAAGCGAGAATAATCCACTGCAGCCATCACAGTTTTCCCGGTTCCCGTAGCCGCGACTAACAGGTTTCTACGATAACCTTGCCTCCGCGCTACGTTAATTTGCTCTAATAAACGCTCCTGATAGGGCTCTAGCCTTAGCTCTATGGGACTAAGCAAGAGATTCGGGGAAGCAGGCCTTTCAGAGATAGTTTTGCGCTTAAATTCATCTGGCTCAAAATCACGAAAATCACCGCTAGACCAGTAAGCTTCAAACATTGAAGACATTTTCCGGATCACATCCGGGTTACGAAGACCAGAGACTCTTACATTCCACTCGATACCCGTTTCCTGCGCCGAATACGTTAAATTTGAAGAACCAATATAGGCAGTCGAAGCACCGGAGTCTCGATGAAAATGCCAAGCTTTTGCGTGCAGTCTAGCGGAACTAGTGTCATATGAAATTCTCACTTCTGCGCCAACAGACCTAAGCATTTCCAATGCTTTCAGCTCTGTAGATCCGGTGTAAGTTGTAGTCAGAAAACGTAGTGCCGGTCTATTAGATGCTCGCTCACTGTGTTTTCGTAATGCATCCATAAACGGACGGATACCAGAGACCCTAATAAACGCCATGATGACATCTATCCGATCTGCTGATGGAATTTCGCTGAGAATTTGAGAACCTACACGCGGCTCGCCTCGTGCATTAGTAAGCAACGTAGTGTCGAGCAAAGGCGTTTCGGGGGCAGTTATCTGCGGAATTGATCCATCGGGGTTATAGGCGAGCACGGAAGACAATATCTCCGCTGAAGGCAACAACTGCTCTTCACCAACTTCTGAATTACTTATTGAATTTTCAATTTTGTGGATTAAATCGCGTACCAAACTAACACCGATTTTCGCACGACCCTTATGATCAACTCTTGCGAGAGCCGAAACTAGCACTCTTCCTAAATGCAAGGCTAGCCTGTCTGGAGCTTCAGAATCTCGAAGCTTTTGCTTCTGAATATGGAACCTTTCTTCATCGACGTCCGCTAGTTCGCGATCCAACGACTCAGATAACAAGGATTCGTATAGCCCTCTCAGTGGCATTATCTAATTCCTCTACCCGGTCTTCTCGTTAATCCGCACCGCACTATCAATAATCTGCGGCAGTGCTCCAATAACGGAATATCAGCTGGAGCCCATTCAACTGAAGACATTTGCTCCTCGCTCAGCCACAGGGATCTATCATGGTCAGTAAGCTTAAGATTATCTTCTAAGAGGACAACTTCGTATGCCATGAGCCTTACCAACTTTGACCCATAGTCGTGAATATTTTCGCCTATAAAATCGCCAACCCTGGTTCTAACACCAAGTTCTTCTAGGAGCTCACGGTATAGGCACTGCTCTGGTGTTTCATCTGTCTCAACTTTTCCGCCAGGAAACTCCCAATAACCCGCTAGATGCAACCCCTTTTTACGTCGTGCAGCGTAAACTTTGCCGTCCTTTATTATGACGGCCGCGGCAACTTCGATTTCTTTCTTCATTAGGATTTCTCAGTCCCATCGAAATTCACATTCAACGTGAGTTCTTTAGTGAGACAAGATACGTTCAAGTCTCTAGCAAAATTTTTTTCAATTAGAAAGGCTGTTTATTACTCCACTCCACAACCCCTTGATCCACCTTCAACCGAGCCCGCTGAAACAACACCGCCCGAAACATCTCCTCCAACCCAAACTCACCGCCCACCAGGTTCGGCAATGAAGACTCCGCCTCCAACAGGAACTTCTCCCTCAGCGGTGTCTCCAGGTAAGCGCTTTCCCACCACTGAACGATCCGCCCCTTGGCGCTGGCCATCGCCTGTGCGGAGGGCAGCTTGTCGCCTTTACTGCTGTTGACGCTGGCACTGGCGGGCAGCAGGTTCCACAGATCGTTGTTCAGCCAGCGCGCCCAGGGGAAGCAGTGGTCGATGTGCAGGGTCTTCGGGTTTCGCGCGCTCCATACACAGGGCACGGCGTGTCCGCTTTCGCGCAGCGTGGCAACCTGTCGCGCTGCAATCGTGGTGTCTCGGCGGCTTTCTTCCCAGTCAAATACCGAGATATCGTAGGGTTTGTAGTCAATCACGCCCCACCGGTCCGTCAGCCCCATCCACTCACGCAGTATCGCTGGCTCCAGCCAGCAGGCGTACTGGCCCATGGTCTGCCAGACGCAGCGCGGCAGGCGGAAGGTGCCGAATTCGGCGAGGTATTCTCGGGAGATGACGACCGGCCGCGCGGTGGTGCGACGGGTTTTCCACTCGTACTTGAAGATTGGGTTGTCGGTTCCCGGAAAAGTGGTAAACCGCACCGGCATCTTTGTGATGTTGCGGCAGGCGTCGCGGATAGCGCTCGTTACAATCGCGGCGGTCTCGGCAGTCAGTGTTGCACCTATGCGCAGGTCGCTGCTCGATACCTTGGCGAGCTTGTGAAAGTTCTCGGTTGCAAAACCCGGGTTGAGGTTTGGATTGGCAATCTGCGGAATCTGGTGTTGCAATATGAGGGGCTTATATTGCTTGAGCCAGTAGAGGCCAACCGCGCCCAGGGGAATATCCACGTGGTCGTCGCCGCGCGCAATCACAATTCCCGGCAGCGACTCCGCGATGCGCGTTAGCACCCGCAGCAAGCCCAGTTTGTAGGAGGCCGACTTATCGTCGTTCACGATGATATGGCGCAACAGCGGCAACGTACCGGTGCCGTCATCGGGCATGGAAAACACCAGGGTTTCCCAGGTCACCTGCTTGCGGGTGGGGTCGGGCTCGCTAAAACTGTCTGAAAAGGCGAGTGCGCGGGTCTTGGCAAACTGCTGCAGTTCGGCTGCAGAGACTGCGTGAAAAGACCGCTCCCGGTTCTCCTGCTCATCGGTGCCGTGGCGCAAGGTAATTACCAGCGTGCCGGAGGGCTGGAGTAATTCGGAGACGATGCGGAATGCGCGCTCGCGCACCCCGCCCCCGGGCGGCAGGTGCATCCATACGGCGCTGAGTAACACCAGGTCGAAGCGATGCCCTAGTGCACGCAGTTTTTCGAGTTGCGGCAGGGTGTCATCCAACCAGGTAACGTTGGGGTGGGAGCGCGGCTCGGCTATTGCGCGCATCTCGTCGCTGGGTTCCACGGCGATTACGTCCCAGCCCTGTGCAGCCAGCCAGTTGGCGTCGCGCCCGGAACCGGCGCCGATGTCGCAGGCAAAACCTGGCTTTTTAGGTAGGTACTTATCGAGCCAGGCGGCGTGGACAATCGCCGGATCCATGGCTGTGTAGCGTTCGCTTAACGACTCAGCATGGTGGTTATAATAGGCGACGCTTTTCATGGGAACAGCGTAGTCCTATGTCGCCGACAAATGAAGCGCTATCAACCCGGAAACTGGGGACAGACCACGTTTAGTTGTTCATAAAACGTGGTCTGTCCCCGGTTTTTCAACCCTCTATCCTTGACATGAAGTGGTACGTATTTGATATTTGGCGACAGGCCATCTACCCAACCGTCGCCAATGACCGACTATCTGGTACGTGCATCCTCTCTCCAAGGCATACGACCCACCATAGGGAGTCTGGGTGGCGATGCAGATAAGCTGGACCTCCTGAATCGCCTCGAAGCAGCCGCGTCGGACGCGGAGTCGTGGATTTCTTACAGCAGTTTTTTGACTTTGCTGGAGGAATCGGCCCGCTTGACCGCCTGCCCTCATTTCGGCCTGGCTTTATCCCGGCACCAGGACATCAGCATCCTGGGAACGCTCGGCTACATCATGCAGCAGGCACCCGACCTGCGAACAGCATTGAACGAACTGGCGACATACTTCGCGCATCACAACCAGGGCGCCAGGATGTCACTGACGGTCGAAAAAGGCATCGCGCTTTGGCGCTTCGATTGCAAGCTGGAGGGTATTCTCCCCGTGACACAACAAGTAGACCTTGTAGCGGGGCTTGCACTGGATGTCATGAGGCTTTTGTCAGAACCAGGTTGGTCACCCGACGTGATCTACTTTCCACATGCTACGCCGGAGGATGTGAAGCCCTACCAGCGCCGATTCGGTTGCCCCCTGCAATTCAATTGGGATGCATTGGCTATCGCATTCGACGGCGTAATCCTCGATCAAACCATACTCGATTCGAATCCCCAGCTACATACCTTGCTTGAAGACTATTTAAGAAACATGGACGCCAGCTTTGGCGAAGATTACTGTGGCCAGGTCAAGCATCTCATCAAACACGCCTTGAGTACCGGCGATACCTCGATAGATAGGGTCGCCGAGGCACTGGGTGTCAACAAGCGAACACTGCAACGTCAGTTGAATCGTCACAACACAAGCTACAAGGCGCTACTGGAGGAGGTTCGTTTCAACGCCGCCAGACGCTATCTGCTGGAATCGAAGGGATCACTGACCGACCTGGCGGATATGCTGGGCTATTCCGAACTCAGCGTGTTCTCCAATGCGTTCCGGCGCCATCATGGTGTCTCTGCCAGAGAGTGGAGAAATCAACACTCCTCTCGTTGAGACTCCAAACTCGCCTTTAACGTCAGCAGTGCTCTTTGGAGAAGCAGCTTCAACACGTAGGCGGTAACTTTGCCGGTGAAGGGTATGCGTGATTCAAAACTGATTGCCCAGCGAACGCGCGTGTTGTCACCTTCACCCCGGACAAAGACATTGCCCTGGTGCCGCTTAAGAGGCGCGCCTTTGAGCAACCGATAGGTGTAGTGCGAACCTTCCTGCCAGGCTGTCACCTCCTCCAGGAAACGCAAGCCCGGTGCCGAAAGCTCCCTGATACAGCCGGGCCCATTGCGGTTGTCATCTCCCGGCCGTATGACTGCACCCTCAAAAACAGACCAGCGGCCCAGCCCGGCATGATCGGTCAAACTCTCCCAAACTGTGGCCACCGGGGCAGCGATATCAACCTCTGCCTCGACATAAGGCACGCTGGGAACAAAGCCCGACACCGCCCATAACGCCTTGCGCGCAAAGAGCATCTCGACGCTGAATCCACGATCGTCATTCAAATACATCACTCGAAAAATGCCCGCGTCCAAAACCTCGCCGTTGGGTTTCATTCCCTCATCAACGGCCCGTCGGAAATCCGCATTGTAATGTTCACGATCACGGTAACCCAGCGCAATATTCATGAATCCCTGGTCTGCGATGGAGTACCCCTCAGGCCAGGGGCCGGCTTCGGGCTGTTGGTAGCTGACCAGTTCGAGCAGGAAGTTGGCAGTCCGCACCAGCAAGCGCTCAATCGTGGCCCCGCCCAGACCCCAGTGAGCTTCATCCTCGTCCGCATGAAGCTGGTAGTTTTCTACCACTTCGAAGCCCAGAGCATCGACGTAAGTACGCCGCGCCTGCTCCAGATCGGGCACGGACGCTCGCATGCTGCGCACGACCGCGGGAATTTCGGGGCGCCGGGCATCGTGTTGGCACACATCGATGTCCTGGATAGGATCACGCTCGTATAACACCAGCCAGTTACCTTCGGGGTCCTGGAGATAGCCTCGGCGATTACCCGCGTCTCCAGATAGACCAGGAGTGGTATCACCCAGCGATTCGGCGGCGCTCCGCAGGACCTGATCGAAATCCCTTACAGCAATTCCCATCATGTTGTAGCCCACATCACAGGGTCGCCAATCCTGTGATCGCGGTTTCGATTTCGGGCGTAAAAACTCGAAAAACTCCAGCTGGAAATACTCCTGCTGGTCAACGAGCCAGAAACACTTTTCCCAGGCGCCCGGGATTCCCTGCACTC
>CAYGOX010000082.1:0-4547 GCA_964351485.1 uncultured Halioglobus sp. | reverse complement strand
GTAGAGGCCAGAAAGAAAACCATCTTGCTGGAAAAGACAAATCCGAAAACGTCAGCGTACCAGTCTCGCAAGGCCGAGCCACTCAGGGTAGAGAGGGCGACCTGGCAAACATGCCGTCTTGGCGTGGTTGGTTGCACTGTGGACACCTGGCAGCAGGGGTCAGCCGAACTTCCAGCGCAACATTCGCTCGGAGCACCGGGCAAACGTACGTGGAAAGGTACGAGCCAGGCCAGTCATAAGTCCAGCTCGCGCACCCGGCACAATCGTGCGTTTCCCAAGATCTAAACCTCGCACAATTTTTGCCGCAACAACATCGGGCTCCATCGTGCCGACAAGATCCTTGAGAAAGCGCGTCTGAGGCAGCACGAAGCCGGATTCCGCTTCAATCATGGGCGTGTTGACCTCCGAAGGACAGATCAGGTGCACAGTGACGCCAGTGCCAGCCAGTTCCTGCCCCAGGGCCTGCGCCATACCGTTAACCGCAAACTTCGACGCCGCGTATGCGCTGTAGCCATAGATCCCGACAAAACCGGCCATGGAAGATACAAATGCAATTTGACCGCAGCCACGTTCAACCATCGCAGGGAGGGTCGCTCTCACGCACTCGCGGACCGCCACCAGATTCACATTCATCACATGATCAAACATTGCGGGAGTCGTATCGAGAAACGTCGCATTAGCAGCAGTACCGGCACTGAGAATCATGATGTCCGGGACTCCGGCCTCGGCGAAAACCTTGCCTAAACCTTCGGGCAGATTTTCATAATCTGTCACATCAAGAGATAGACCTACGATCTGCTGATCGTCTTCTTTTCTCATTGCTCTACAGTCACTGACCGCACTGTCCAGTCGCTCGGCATCCCTGGCGATGAGGACGACATCACAACCTCTGCAAGCATAATGCCGGGCGAGACTTAAACCAATACCACTTGAGCCGCCTGTAATACACACCCTGCGGCGGCTCAAGGTGACTTGCCCCGCGCTGCTACTTGTTCATCTGGCATGTTCAACAGCACCTTGTGCACTATGCGATCAACAATCGCATTCATAACAGATTCAGGGAGATACCGGTTAAGCAAGTACGTCAGCCTGGCCTTGTGGCCGGGAATAATGACATCTCTTCTTGCGTCTAGACCCCGCATGATTGCGCTGATCGCCTGGTCCAGGGAAAGGGAACCACCAAAGCTTTTCAATGCTTTTGAGGCCGGGTGCATGTTCTTCAGCTCATCCTCGACCATGGGTGTATCAACCTCGGGAGGACAGATCAGGCTGACGCCAATACCTTTTGGTTTGTATTCGAGCCGCAGTACTCGTCCGAGCCCCACCACGGCAAACTTGGATGCACTGTATGCTGCATAGGAGTAATTGGCGACCAATCCCGCCATCGACGCCACCAATGCCAGTCGACCCCCGCGCCCCATACGCGAGAGAACGGCTTCGGCAAAGTTTCGGGAACCATGTACGTTAACGCTGATGACCTGTTCGAACTGCGCCCCTGACAACTCCTCAAACGGAAGCGCCTTGTTAATGCCGGCACAACTGATGGCTAGGTTGGGTTCACCCAGCGCCGCTTCTGCCGCTGCAACCGCAGCGTCAATTGCCTCGAAGCTTGTCACGTCTACGGCAAATGCAAGGATCTGCTGGCTGTCACGCCGACAATGGCCACGCAATCCTGTTAGCACATCGGGTGCCACTTGCAGATCGAAAACAGCGACGTTGGCGCCACGCATCAGGTACTGCTTCGCCAGTGCTTTGCCCAGACCGCTCATACCCCCGGTAATGTAGACGGTTCCTGGAGCGCAGGTTCGGGACATGCTTGCTTAACCTGAAGTCATTACAGTTACTCCCGTATGTTCCCGGTTCAGTCGAAGTGATAGCGGCCTTGCAGTGCAATCGACCTTGGGCGATCCGGCACACCGAAGTAACTATTGCTATTGGACAACGGCACATCGTTGCGCCAGGCATACGTCGTCTCATCCGTAAGGTTTTTCCCCAACACCGATACCGACCACTTTCCACTATCACCGGACAACGAAACGCGCGCGTTGTACAAAGTGGCCGAGTCGTGTTTGGTATTGGGGTCAAGGTCAAGCGCCGAGTAGTACTCGTCGCTGTAATTCACGTCCGCACTAAACAACAGCTCAAGCCCGTCACCCAGGGGATACACGTATGTCGCATTCAGGTTTGCACTCCACTCGGGCGAAAACAACAGCGTCTCACCCGTCAGGTCCTGGCCGCCCGAATCCCCGGGCTCGATATTGCGACCATCCTCGAGCAGGCAGCCGGGGTTGGCCGCCGGATCACTCTGCTGTGGTACAGTGCAGGTGGCACCGGTGAAATCTTCATACTCGGCATCGAGGTAGCCTAACGAACCGGCGAGGGTCAAACGCTCCGTTGCAGCCCAGCGGCCATCGATCTCAATACCCTGGCTCACGGACTCACCGGCGTTGCCAACCCGGAAGACGTCACCAACCAGTGAGCTCGTTTGCAGGTCATCATATTCAGACCGGAACACGGCCACGTTGACCTCGGCCCGTCCGTCCAGCAGCGTCATCTTTGCACCCAACTCATACGCCAGGACAGTTTCCTCGGTGTACTCGAGAATCGAAGAATCCGGACCCTGGATAATGCCACCATCAGGTTCACCCGTAACGATGCTGCCGGAGGTACGAATCGTCTCGTCAGCGCCGGTGTAGGCTTCGTCAAAGCCGCCGCTTTTGAACCCGGTGCTGACACTGGCGTATAGCATCGCGCTATCGGTGGCGTCCCACTGCGTGTTCAACGACCACGTCCACTTATCCTTTTCCATATTCAATCCGGACCAGTCGTGACTGCGCAGGTCAGAGATAATTGCGCCGGAAGCCGGGTTGGCGCGCACGATCAGTTCAGGCGCTCCCAGCGAGATGCCTCTGGCTCCGACGTTTGCGGTGACGCGTTTATCCAGATCCTTGCTCTCATCGTTGTAACGCAGCCCGGCAGTCACCCGCCAGACATCGTTGATCGACCACGTGGCCTGGCCGAACACAGACCACGTTTGGGTCTCCTGGTCGAAAACTGAGGGGCCCGGATCGCCCAGCGAGATCAGCGCAGGTACCGCCAGCGGCCCAACCAATCCAAAATCGATGTCAGTGTTGAGGCGCGATATACCCAATTCGTTGAATTCGTAATAACCGCCCACAATCCAGTCAATCGTTTCGCCACCCGGCGAGACAAGCCGCAATTCCTGGCTGTACTGGTCAAAATCCTCCTCAGTCTGACGGTGGAGCGCAGGCTGTATACTGAAATCAGAGTTCGCAGTGGCGCTGTATTCGTACCCCGAATAAGCAGTGATAGAGGTAAACGTGCCGACTTCCAAATCCCAGTTGACCGTGAGCGAGGCGACGTCTGTCTCTGCGTCCCGGTCGTCACTCAGATCAAACGCGGCCCTGTCCCGCTCATCGATAACCGGAAACACCTCCTCGCCACGGAAATTGACAGGCTGATCGGACTGGTACACCACCAGTGCTTTGCCGTCCTGCTGGAAGTCGCCGTGCTCATACTTTGCGATGATTTCGAGAGAGTCAACAGGCTCGAGCAAGAGTGAACCACGCACATACACGTTCTCGCGGTCCGGCCCCTCGGTATCGAGAAAAGTGTTATCCCACCAACCATCCATGGAGTCGTAGCGCACCGCGAGCCGCCCGGCAAGATTGTCCGTCAAGCCACCATTTATTGTCGCGTGGTAGATCTGTTGTCCATGGTCCGGCTCGAAAAGCGCATCCACCATCGCCTCAAAGTCGTGACTGGGTTTGGCGGTAGTCACGTTTATAGCGCCGCCGATCGTATTGCGGCCGAACAGCGTGCCCTGCGGCCCCTTCAGTACCTCGACGCGCTCAAGGTCCATTGTCAGGGGTACGCCCGCTAGCTGGCCGCGACCGGAATAAATGCCGTCGATGTAGAGTCCCACCGATTGTTCAAACCCCGCATTGGTACCGGAACCGACGCCGCGAATAAATAGGTTGGGTTGCGCCTGGCCGGCGTTGATATTGACGTTGGGGATATACAGCGTCATTTCGGCAAGATCAGTGATGCCCTGTTCATCGATCTTGTCACCGCTCATCGCCGCTATCGCAATGGGCACATCCTGCAGGCCCTCCGCTCGCTTCTGGGCGGTCACTATCACTTCTTCCAGTATGGGTTGTGCAGCCACATTCTGGATCTGGGCAAACGTCACGCCAAGAATGGCAACTGCAAGTGGACACTTGTTGTGCATGTTCATCGTTATTAGCCTTTATGCGGGATGTGGAACCTGCACCATATCCTCCACCAAGCATGGCGACATTACTTGATAATTCGCGACAGGCACTCCGACTACCCCTTTGGTGTACGACTCGCCAACCGCCCCCCAAATCGCCGATTGTCGCCATATATCAAAAAAATGGCTCAAGTCTCGATTACAGTTAGCGTCGCCGGGCTCAGGCGCCCTATCGAGCCCGGGCAGCGCACACAGGGAGATGATTACCATGAGTCAGTCAGGTCGACTGTGCTTTTCAAAAATCCTCAGGCAT
>CAYGOX010000081.1:5109-12566 GCA_964351485.1 uncultured Halioglobus sp. | reverse complement strand
ACGGCGCGGCCGGGAGCCGGTCGCTGTCCTTAAAGATGACGTTGCGGTGCAGGTTGCCGCGATCATCGGAACTGGTGGTGTACTCGTAGGCCACGAATGTAGTGAATCGCCCGGGATCGTTATAGAGATCCGCGGCATCGACCGTGTCGGTCCACGCGTTGCGGGTGACGGCGTCGACCACTTCGCGATCGATGGTGCCGTTCTGCAGCCCCTCCAGTGTGTCGGGACTGAAGTTGCCAAAGTTTTTCACCCGCTGCATCACACTGCCGACGCCGAGGTTGTCCGGTGCGTTGAGGTTGTGGATAGGCCGGGCGACATCGTATCGCGAAAACTCTGTGGTGGTTTCCGCGGCGGCTTTGACCAGCCCGAGAAACATCGCGTGATCGGTGACGGCGTAGAAATCCAGCGGCGTTTGCAGCGTGATCGCGTAGCCGCTCGGATGCATGATGGTTTCGCCCCGGGCGTAGCGGTATGCGTCGTAGGGTGTGGCGGTGGTGCCGAAGGAATACGCGTCAAAGGAGTATTCGGTATGCACGTGCAGGTCGCCGAAGTAAGCGTTGCGCTCGGGATTGGCCGGTGGCAGCCGCCGATCGAGCGTACCTTTGATGGGTGTCAGCTGCTGGTTGGCGTTATTGCTGCCGCGTCCGCCAAAATCGTTGATCTGGTCGGTCATGGATTCGCCGCCACAGGCGGTCAGTGCGGCAAACAGGGCTGCGGGCAGGGCCAGTCGTCTCATCGGACGTTCCTTTATTCTGTGAGTGATTGTGCCAGATCCTGAAGGTAGTCAATGTAAGCGAGCTTGATCGTCTTGTCGAAATTCTTCTCATCCGCCGCGAGTTTGACGATCACCACGCGGTGCTTCGGATGAACATACACTGTTTGCCCCCAGATACCCCTGGCCAGGAAATCCCCGTCCCAGTCGCGCGGCGTCCACCACTGGTAGCCGTAGCCGGAGGGGTTGGTGGACGCGGGATTGTCACCCGGCATGAGGTGCGGCGCATCCGGCGTTACCGAATCGGTGATCCACTGTGCCGGGATGATCTGCCGGTCGTCGCGCCGTCCGCCGTTGAGATAGAGCAGCCCGAGTTTGGCGTAATCGCGGGCGCTGGCAGCAAGCCCGCCCATGGCCAGCTCATAGCCCTGCTCATCGAGGGTCCACAGCGCGGGGTGTTCCATGCCGAGCGGGTCCCACAGGCGGCTCTGCATATACTCGGTGAGTGATTTTCCGGTGGTCTCGACCAGCAGGATGCCCAGCAGCTGCGTGTTGATGCTGGCGTAGTGATTGAATGTGCCCGGCGGGTGTTCGCGCGCCAGCGTGTTGATGTATTCGAGGTAGGACATCGTCTGGGTCAGGATGCCCATCCGGTTGATGTCCGAGGCCGGGTCGGTATAGGTCTCGTCAAACCGCGTGCCCGATGACATCTGCAGCACGTGCCGGATAGTCACCCCGTCGAAGGTTTTGCTGGTGAGCGCGGGCAGATACTTGCGTATAGGATCATCGACGCTCTGGATATGCCCGTCGGCGATGGCGATGCCGATCAGCGCCGACACGAAGGACTTCGCCACCGAGAAGGAAGTGTGAAGGCTGTCGCGACTGTCCCCGTGGCGATAGGTCTCGTAGATCAGCTTCCCGTCCTTGATGACGAGCAGGGCAGAGGTGTTCGAGTACTCGATGAATGCTTCCAGAGACGTCGGCTTGCCGAGAAACGGGCCGGTATAGGTGAGACTCTGATCGCTCTTGCCCAGTTCCCACGGTGCCGGCGACGGCTCCAGTCGGGAGGTGGGCACGAACTTGTGCATGTTGCGGAAGTTTTCAAAGCGATTGCCGGCGAACATCGCGAACAGCCCATCGCCTTCGGTTTCGGCCGAGGCGGTCCCTCCAATCGTCACGCCCTGCGCCAGGGCGGGACCGGTGAGACAGGTGAGCAGGCTAAACAGGGCCAGATGTGAAAACAGGCGGGGCATGGCGATCTCCGGTATAGGCATTATTGTCGAAGTGCAGGAGACGGTAAGCCATTGTGCGGGTCGAGTGCAATATACCGGGGGCGACTTTCTGAGCGCGTGGGCGCAATCATCTCGGCGTTGTGCGCGGCGCTGTGTATACTGCCGGGCTATTGTGTGTCAGTCAGAGGCGATGTCCATGAATTCGATTGTTACCCCGGATACGATGCAACTCCAGCTCCAGAAGTTGCGTAAGGCGCAGCGTTCCCACGGTGTACCCGATGCCAATACGCGCAAGGACCGCCTGCAGCGCTGTATCGACCTGCTGGTCGAGAACCAGGATGTGCTGTGCGATACCCTGGACGAGGATTACGGCGGTCGTTCCCCGTACCTGACCCGTATGTCCGACATCCTGCAGCCGCTTGGCCACCTCAAGCACGCAATCAAGCACCTGGACAAGTGGATGAAGCCGGAGAAGCGTCCGGCAACCTTTCCCATGGGCCTGCTGGGCGGCAGGGCGCGTATTGAGTACCAGCCGCTGGGTGTGGTGGGCATTATGTCGCCCTGGAATTTCCCCATGGCGATGATCTTTCACCCGCTGGCCACCGCGCTTGCCGCGGGCAACCGGGTGATGATCAAGCCGTCGGAATATAACCCGAAGACCGCCGTGTTGCTGGAGCAGCTCTTTGCCCGCTATTTTGCCGAGGACGAAATTGCCGTTGTCACCGGCGGGCCGGAAGCGGGTGCGGCGTTCAGCGCGCTGCCGCTGGATCATATCCTGTTTACCGGCGCGACCAGTATCGGGCGCATGGTGATGCAGTCCGCGGCGAAAAATCTGACGCCGGTGACGCTGGAACTGGGTGGTAAATCGCCGACGATTATCAGCCAGTCCGCCGATGTCGGTCGCGCTGCCGAACTTATCGTGTCGGGCAAAACCATGAACTCCGGCCAGGTCTGCCTGTCGCCTGATTACGTGTTCGTGCCGCACAACGAGATCGAGCGCTTTATCGACGTGGCGCGCAAAACCTTCCAGACACTGTACCCCACCGTCAGTGGTAACGCGGACTACGTCACCGTGGTGAACAGTCGCCACTACGATCGCATCACCGGTTACCTCGAGGAGGCCCGCACCGCCGGCTGCCGTGTCGAACCGCTCAGTGGCGATGCGTACAGCGCCGAGGAGCGTCGTATCCCGCTGCACCTGGTGGTTGATCCGGCCGAGGAACTGGGCGTGATGCAGGACGAGATCTTCGGGCCGATCATGGTGGTCAAACCCTACCAGCGCATCGACGATTGCCTGGACTACATCGCCGATCACCCGCACCCGCTGGGCCTGTACTACTTTGGCGATGACCCGGCCGAGCAGCGCCACGTGCTGGACAACACCCAGTCCGGGGGCGTGACGATCAACGACGTGATCATGCATATCTCCAATATCGATCTGCCGTTCGGCGGTGTCGGGGAGAGCGGTATCGGCAACTACCAGGGCGTGGAAGGTTTCAGGACCTTCAGTCATGCGCGCAGCGTGTACAAGCAGGGCCGCGTCAACCTGGCGAAGCTGGCCGGTACGCTGCCGCCCTATAATGCCAAGAAGCTCGACAAACTGTTCGCGGGTCAGATCAAGAAGTAGTCCGCTCGATACTAAACACCGCCGGCGCGGGCAGGCGAACCAGCTCGACGTCGACGATGGTGGTCTGGAAGGGTGTTACCAGCGCCTGTAGCTCTTTCTGCGACAGGCGCAGGTTGAGCGGGACGAAGCGGATTTCCTCGGCATCGGCCTCGGTGCCGGTAATTTCCAGGTGCATTGGCGCGATGTTGTCGACCAGGTTGCGCCACCGCTGCGAGCCGGGCTGGAACTGCTGCGTGCGAAAATAAAACGTTTCTGTCCCCGCATGGTCGCCATTCGCGTGGCGATCCTCGATCAGCGATTCCAGGCGTGTCCGGTTGCCCGGATTGATAGAGCGAAACGTCACGTCGTAGTCGCGCACCCCGGTGCCGTACTGGTCGCGGATGCGCAGGATGAGCTGGCTGTGGCCCTCGTAGCCCCAGTGACGGTTCCAGCCGTTGCGCCTGAATTTCAGTTTGCCGACCCGTTCGAAAGTCTTGTCCATGTGCCGGGCGAAGACCGACGCCGTTTTCGCGTAGGCGTCGAGGTCGTAGGGTGTGTCTAGCGCGGTTGTTACCAGTGGCAGAATCGCATCGCGATTTTTTTCGCCGCTGACGATGCCTACTTTCTCGCCGAAATGCGACGTCTTGTACGGAATGGTAAAGGGCACGGCAGGTGTGTCGGTGTCCGGTTCCATGCGCTCGATCGCGTAGTAGCGGTCGTCCACTGTTTCATTGTCCAGCCGCTGGTCCACCAGTTTTTTCAGCCGCCGCGTTGAGAGGGCAGTCGCGTCGCTGCTGGCGCCGCGCACGCGGTAGTAGCGGTAGTTCAGGTTGCAGGCGCTGGTGCGCACGGTATTGTCCGACGAGTCTTCCTTGATGTAGCGGATCGGCAGCATGTGCAGCGGCGATTCGATATGCGAACCGACGATACAGAATTCCTGGACCTGGTAGTTGTGGTAAATACTGTTGCCCGGCGTCAGGAAGTGGGCCTGTAAATCCAGCGTTTTCCACGACCCGAATTCAAGTTCCCTGAGAATGTGCACGCCGCGCCCGGTCTGCGTGAAGATGAGGCGGCCCCAGCGCGCGAGTTGCCCCTGGCCGATATGGGCAAGCCCGCTGCCGAAGTTGGCGCCGGCCAGGTGAATCATGTTGCGAAGGGGGCTCGGCTTCTCGGAGTGATTGCGCAGCCAGTTGCGCACTACCAGGGCGCCGGTGCTGTGCACGACGGCGTGGAAACCGGATTTGAGCAGGTGGGAAAACCCGCTGCGCAGCGCGCGCTCCATGGCAAAGCTGACGTCGTCGATACGGATGCCGTCGCTCAGGGAAATCCAGCGGCTGAGGTCGAGCTCCAGAACGTTGTCCTGTCCCAGTGCGGCTTTGAGGTCGTCGGGCAGGGAGCCGTAGATGTCCGCGACAGATTTCTTTTTACCCTCGGTGGAGTAGCCGTGGATGAGTAGAACCGGCAGCATGGGTCAGGCCTTCGCTGGCCGGCGCAGGCGGTGCGCGAAGGCCTGTTCAGACATCTTCGAGCAATTCGCGCCAGGCGGCGATATCCGAGTCGGAGGCGGGCAGGAGCTTGAATCCGGCCAGCCAGAGATCAGTGCTGCCGATCTGCCGACACCATTTCACTTCCGCCGCCATGAAAAATGGTTCGGGCATGGTGGGAAGGTCGGCGCAGACAGAGAGAATGGTGCCCGGGGTCAGTGATTGCGCGATGCGCACCTGGAGGCCGCCGTAGGAGACATCCATGACATCGCAGTGGGCAAGCTCTACTGCCGTCGTGTCGGTCGCGGCCGCCACCTCGACAAAGACCCTGGCTTCCATCTTGATGCGAACGTGTGTGCGCTTTTCATCCGACATGGCGGCTCCTGTCGTGTGGCCCCGGTTCAGTCTGTGAAATCGTCGGCCGTCGACTTCATCATCTCCTCAAGAAACCACTCGGGGAACTGGCCGGCGAATTTCTGCATGTCCCAGTAATCGCTCCAGCGATACACCAGGCCGTCTTTCATCTCGTGCATCGTGGCGAAGGTGTGCGCGACGACCTCGCCGGACTTGAACGTCCAGGTCTCGGTGTGATCGAGGAACACCACGTCGCCCTCCGCGACGATGTGATGGGTAACCTGTTCCTGCTTCTGCAGGTGGTCGAAGGCAATCTGCAGTCGCTTGATACAGTTGTCGGGACCGTGCGCGCCCGGGTCATCGCTGGGTACGTCGATGTAGTGGATCTCGGGGTGCATGCAGGATTTCATGGTGTCCCAATCCATGTTGCTCAACGCTTCCCAGAGGGTGATGACAACTTTCTTGTTCTCGCTCGCTGACATTGCGGCTCCCCGTCCTTGATGTTGCGACTGATTATGGCACAGCGGTTCGGTGCTGCAACGCTCAGGGCGTGCTGCGGTGTTCGTCCAGTACGGCCTGCAGCGCGACGGCGTTGTTGCTGAACACCCACTCGATACCGCGGTTGAGTTCGCGAAACAGGACGTTCTTGCTGCGCGGAAAACCGGTGCCCAGGCGCTGCTGCTGCGCGCCGTGGCGATCGAACAGTCGCTGTCCCAGCAGCAGGTAGTGGCCACCGAGGCCGGCGTAGCCACGCTTCAGCGCGACTTTGCTCAGTGCGCGGACGTTCATCTCAGCCACGGGCAAACAGGCCGGGTTGGGGACAAAATCCACGCGGTCGAACAGGTCCGGGTTGAGTGCGAGCATGTGGAAGTCGTCCACCGGGTCCAGAGGCGAGAGCGCTTCGGCGAGAATATCGCGCTGTCGCGCCGGGTTGTCCCAGGGCTCTTCCTTGAGCTCCAGCATGAGATGGGTGGTGCGGCCGAACCGGTCGATGACCTCGTCCAGGGTCGGGATCTGGGGCGCGGCGGCGCGCAGCTCTTCCAGGGTGAGATCGCGCACCGTGCGCTGCATGCCGAAGACGCGGTTGCCGCAGGCGTCGTGGCAGATGACAGGTACCAGATCGCGGGTGAAGCGGATGTCGCACTCGATACCCCAGACCCCGGCATCAGCGGCGTCCTGAAAGGCCTGCAGCGTGTTTTCCGGCACGCAGTCGTTGTCGTGCTCACCGCGGTGCGAGATCAGTTTGCAGCGATCGAGGGCACCCTGGTCGGGTACCCGTTGTGGCACTGCGTCGGCCACGCCATCGACCACTGACATCGCGATATCCTGTAGACTCGACATATCATTCCCATTCAGTGCACGGGTTGAGTCATGGTAGCCGTTGCCGGCTCACTGCTCAAATGCCCGCTAAGAGATTCAAAATGGCCGAAGGCGCAACCACAGACGGGGCCACGACACCACAGAACCCGGCGGCCCGCCACGAACTGGCGGCCTGGGCGCTGTTCGATTTTGCTAACTCCGGCTACACGACCGTCGTACTGACCACGATTTACAGTGCGTATTTCGTGGGGGTTGTCGCGGCGGGCCTGGAAGAGGCCTCGCCCGGCAGCGGTACCTTCGTCTGGACCTTCGCGATCGGCACCGCGAACCTGCTGGTCCTGCTGGCCGCGCCCGTGGTGGGCGCCATCGCCGATCACCGCGCCAGTAAAAAACCGTTCCTGCTGGTCTCGGCAGTGGCCTGTGTGGTCGGTACCGCGCTGCTCGCGCTACCCGGGCAGGAACACCTGCCCTGGGCGGTTCTGCTGCTGATCTGCGCGACCGTGGCCTTCACCATGGGGGAAAACCTGATCGCGGCCTTCCTGCCCGAAATCGCCCATCCCGACAGCATGGGGCGTATATCGGGCTACGGCTGGGCGCTGGGTTATTTCGGCGGGCTGCTGGTGCTGGCGGCGTGCCTGGGCTACATCAACTGGGCGGAGGGGCAGGGCTACGGTGCGACTCACTACGTGCCCGTCTCGCTGGTGATTACTGCGGTGATTTTTGCCCTGACCGCCTGTCCCACCTTCATC
>CAYGOX010000081.1:0-5099 GCA_964351485.1 uncultured Halioglobus sp. | reverse complement strand
CTCAAGGAGCGGGCCGAGCCGCAGCGCCACCGCCCGAACGTCTCCTATATCCGGCAGGGCATCGCTCAGGTGCGCACGACGCTGGGTCACGCGTCTCACCTGCGCGACTTGTTCCGTTTTCTCGGCTGCCTGACGCTGTACCAGGCCGGGGTCGCCACCGTGATTGTCGTGGCGGCTATCTACGCGCAGGAGGTCATGGGGTTCAGCTCGCAGGAGCTGATCGTGCTGATCATGGTGGTCAACCTGACGGCTGCGCTCGGCGCTTTCGTGTTCGGCTACGCCCAGGATCGCTTCGGTTCGGTGCGCAGTCTCACTGGCGCCCTGTTGGTCTGGCTGCTGGCCATCGGCGTGGCCCTGGCCTCGTCGGAAAAGTCTGACCTGTGGCTGGCGGGTAACCTGATAGGACTGGCGATGGGTGCCACGCAGGCCGGCGGACGCGCGCTGATCGGCCAGCTTACGCCCGAGCGCCGCAACGCGGAGATATTCGGCCTGTGGGGCCTTGCCAGCCGGGCGGCGGCGATCATCGGTCCGATCAGCTACGGCGTCATCAGCGGCGTCAGCGGTGGCAATCACCAATACGCCATGCTCTCCACGCTCGGCTTTTTCCTGGCCGGCCTCGCGCTACTGTCGACCGTGGACGAGGCGCGCGGGCGCGCCGCGGCCGAGTCGATGCCGGTCGGCCCCGGGCGCGATTAGGCGGCGCTGATCGCCAGGTAGAAGAAGTACATGCACAGGCCGAAGCTGCCCAGGAAAGCGAGTGAGCGCAGCATGTCGATGTTCATGATGTACAGCGGAACGTAAACAACGCGCAGCGCCGCAATGATCAGCGCGTGCGTTGCAACCGTGTTGAGATCGACACCGGCAATCACCAGGGCCAGCACGGCCGCACTGTACAGCGCCAGGGCTTCCCAGCTGTTGCCCTGCGCGGCCACCGCGCGCGCACCGGCGCCAGTCAATTGCAGGGACTGCGTTCGCGGCTCCTTGTTGTCGATGCTGCCGAGCTGGCTGCGACGGTAGTAACCGCCGATCCAGGCGCAGACAATGGGGGCGAGTGTCAGAATGAGCAGGGCGACCAGGACAGTGTTCATGATTGTTGTTCTCCGTGGTTTGCGTGGGTGGTTTGCGTGTTCTGTTTTACGATTGAGTGCAACGCGCTACTGCGGTGAATCGCACTGCCTCTCTTGCTCGGGTGTATTGAGAATATCTTCCAGCAGCAGCGGCCGGTCCGTCATGATGCCGTCGACCCCGAGGTCGATCATGCGCAGCATTTCCTCACAGGTATTGATGGTCCAGACGTGTACGGCCAGGTTGACCGCGTGGCTGTCGCTGATGAAGTCGGGGGTGACGACCTCGAGGAAAAAGTCATCGGGAATCTGCGGGCCGATCTGGCTGGTGTCGGGCGGCACCTGGAAGGTAATGTGCTCGGGCACCTCGGGAAAGACGCCGTCACCGATGCCCCCCAGTACAATCGCTGTCCCCTGATCCAGCGGCACCGCGGTGTGCACGCAGGGCGCCACGGCCTTGAAGTTGTTGGAGGCTTCATCCACGAAGGAGACGGCGATCACGTCGGTAAAACGGCCGTAGCGCTGCAGCAGGTCGGCCATCTGCGCTTCGTATTCGCCGGCGCCGTCCAGGTCTGGCTTGAGTTCCAGGTTGAGCAGGTTGTCCGGGAAACGTGCCAGCGCCTCTTCCAGTGTCGGTATACGGAAATCTTCGGGGCTGTACCCCGGTGGTGGCGGGCGCTCTCCGGTGGCGATGCCGCGGAAGCTGTAGGCCTCTTCTGGCTGATCGCGCGGCGTGCCCTGGCCGGTCACGAACCAGTAGGCGGCATCCAGTTCGCGCAGTTCGGCCAGGGTGAGATCGACGACGTTCCCGCTGCCGTTGGTGGTGCGATCGACGGTGAGGTCGTGGAGAATCACCAGCTCGTTGTCCTTTGTCTGGTAGACATCCATTTCCAGAACATCTGCACCGGCTTTGGCGGCCTCGGCGTAGGCGTACAGGGTGTTCTCGGGAAAATCGATAACACCGCCGCGATGAGCGAAGTTCAGCGGCGGCGCACCGTTGCGCCGCCAGGGGTTGGGATCCTTGGTGAACGGTGCATCGCAGAGGGTGTCATCGTTGGCGATGGTGCCGGTGGCCGTTGCGCGGGTGGGCAACGCGTTCTCACTGGTGCTGAACGACAGCGTGAACTGCTCTGCCGGCTCCTCGTCGCCGTCGCCCAGCAGCTCCACCTCGATAAAGGCCTGTGTTTGCCCGGCGGGAATCTCCACTTCACCGGAGGTGCCCAGGTAATCGGTTCCCTCCGACGCGGTGCCACCGGTCGTCTCGTAGCGGATCTGTACCGCGTCCGGGCGCGCCTGCGTCAGGACCGCGCGGAAGCGCAGCGTCGACATGCCGCCGGCGGCACCCTCGGGCGCGGCGGTTGAAAAGACCGTGAGGGAGGTCGGCGCCATCACCGGGGAGTTGTTGTCGGAGCACCCAGCCAGGAGCAGCGCCAGGAGTGTGATCAGGCTCGAGCGGATTGCGGTCATAGGCGCCTCGTGCAAACGGTGGGCTGCGCGGGTTATCCCGCCTTGTTATGGGCGCTATCCTACCGCGAGAATGTATTGTGCGACCAGCTCCGGGCGCTGCATGGGCATGAAGTGGTTGAGGTCTTCAAGGTAGACCTCCTCGCACCGCGGCAGGTTCTGGCCCAGCGCCTCCCAGGTGGGTGAGTGGGTGAAATCGTGGGGTTCGCCGTCGGCACCCGGTGGCGCGCGAAGCAGGGTCACCGGTGTAGTGATTTCGGCCAGGCGATCGAGAATGACTTCGTTGCCCGCCTGGGCCGCGTAGACGCTGCTCTCGTGCAGCGGATCGCAGGCGAGCCGGTATACGCCGTCCTGCGCGTCACTTTCCAGGCCGTAATCGCAGTAGTCGCGCAGGACGCGCGGATTCCAGGTGTCGAACGGGGGGCGGTCGAGGAAGCGTTCGTACATCTGGTGCGCGTCCTGCCAGGCGTTCTTGCGCCGGGCTACGGGATGATCCTCCGGCCGGAATCCACCGCCGCCGCTATTGAAGTGTACATAGCGCTGGGGCGAGCAGATGACCGGGTCGATCAGCACCAGGTGGCGAAAGCGGTCGGGGTCGTTGGCCGCAACCGTCGCGATCAGGTAGCCGCCGATCGAATGCCCGACCCCGACAATATCCTGCAGGCCCATTGCCTCGATAAAGAGGGCCACATCGTTCGCCATCGTCAGCCAGCTTACCGCGCCGCTAGCGCCGCTGCGGCCGTGATAGCGCAGGTCCAGTGCGTAGACGTCGCGCCCCGGCAGGTGCCCCACCACCTGGCGCCAGCAGTGGCTGTGGAAGCCCGTCGCGTGGAGCAGCAGTATGGGCGGCCCTTCACCGGGCCAGTGCAGAGCTGCGAGTTCGATATCGCCGATATCGACCCGTTTTTGTTCGGGTACAGACATAACGCGTGGGAAATCCTAGGAAAGCAGGGCCTCGACGGGTATCGGCCTGGCGCGCTCCGGCGGCACCGCGCCGAGCAATAGCTCCAGGCGGCTGTCGGGGAGCAGGACGCTGCGCTCGATATCGAAACAGTACAGCAGTTCTTTGAGTTCACGCTGGCTGTGCGGCGAGTAGCCGGGCAGGGCGCTCGCGCGCATCCGCGTGCACAGGTTGTGGCGGTCCTGCACACCGTAGAGGTGCTGCGGACGCCGGCTGCGCAGGTTGTGAACGCCAAAAGCGTGGGCGCGGGTTCTCGCGTGCAGGTGGGGCCTGAGCAACGTCATGAAGGTCACCAGCGCCTTTGTGTCGAGGTAGTTGAACCAGTCCCAGAACAGGCACAGGTCGAACCGGCTGTGCGGTGGCAGTTGCAGGGCTTCGTCCAGCGCCCGCTCTACCGCGCGAGGATCGTCTTCATCGTTCGGGAGCGGGAGTTCGGCAAACAGGTCGCGGATGTGAATCTGGCAGCGATACCCGGCAAAAAAATCGAGCGTACCCTGCAGGGCAGGCCCGATATGCAGGACTGTCAGATGTTCGCAATCATCCGGTTCGGGTAGCAGCAGTGGCAGCAGCTTGGAAGCCTGCTGTGCTGCGTCGACCGGAAGTGTGTGTGCAGCGGCGGAGCGCACCGGTGGGGCGTACCGACCTAACCGCTCTTGCGGCCCATGTCGACCCCGGTCGGCGAGTTGGCCGGCTGCTGGTCGGTGGGGGGCAGTTTTTCGGCGGGAGCGCCGCCGGGATTCATGTCGATAGAGCCCTTGAAGATGGCGCCGTCCTCCAGCGTGACACGCGGGGCGACGATATTGCCCTTGACGGTGCCCGACTGGGTGATGACGACTTTTTCGTTGCCGGAGATATCGCCCGTGACTTCACCCTCGATGCGGATAACGCGCGCCTCGATGTCGGCGAACACGGTGCCGGATTTACCTACGGCCAGCTCGTTACCATGGAGTTTTACGGTACCTTCCACGCGGCCCTCGATGACGAGATCCTCGTCGCCGGACACCTCGCCCTTGATGTTGATGCTGGGTCCTATCATGGCCGTTTTCCTCGCGCTGGTGCTGCCGGCTGAAGCGGCAGGGGATGGAGATGAAACCGCGTTGTCTGCCGACGGGGGGGCCGGCTTGCTCTTGCCTCGATCAAACATTGTGAACGCCACTGAATCAATGTGTGGGCCGGCCATGCTACCAGCCGGTCCGCCCCGACACTAGGGCTTCAGGTATCGACATGGGTCATGCTGACCAATATAAGTTATATGAATCCGGAATCAAGAAACTATCAGGGACCCGGCCGCGCGCGGGCGGCCGGGCGCGGATCAGTCGAGCAGTTCGGGCTGCTCCTCGATGATAACGTCGTACAGCGGCTGGAAGCTGAACCAGCCGGCCAGGGTATTGCCGACGGTCTCGCGGGTCAGCAGCGCCACGTCGTGACTGATTTTATTGGGTGTCCCGGCGGCTTCGGCCAGCAGCTGGGCCTGGCAGGAGCGCTCCATCGTGATATACCACCAGGCGGCGGCGTCGATCGTTTCACCTACGGTCAGAAGCCCGTGGTTGGCCAGGATAGCGGCCTTGCAGTCGCCCAGCGCCGCAGCGATGCGCTCGCCTTCGGTGTTG
>CAYGOX010000080.1:9309-12642 GCA_964351485.1 uncultured Halioglobus sp. | reverse complement strand
TTCTCCTGTGGTTGAAAGCGACCTGGTGCGCTCTGCACTAATGTGTCTTATTCTGGAAATTGGTGATCATTTCCTGTGCCGAGAACTGTTCCCGCTCGAGGGCCGACGCGAGAGAACCATCGCACCCTTCCTTCAGCAGGTTTTTACAGCGCGACACGATGCCCGCAGGGGATGCGCCGATGTATCGGGCCATCGCCAGCGCAGCACTGAGCAACTGGGCAGGTGGAATAATCTGCTGCACGAGTCCGAGTTGCTTCGCACTCTGCGCACTCAGTTTCCGGCTATTGAGCAGGATGTCGCTGGCCGAGCCCATACCAACAAGGCGCGGCAGGAAATAGCTGGAACCGAACCCCGGAGAGACACCGAGACGGACAAACGGAAAATCGAGTGCGGCGTTTTCTGACGCCAGCCGTATATCGAAAGGCAACAGCATGGTGGAGCCGATACCGGAAGCGACACCGTTGACCGCGACAATCAACGGCTTTTCACAGGCCTGCAGTTCAGCAACGAAGCCGTTGAGAAAATGTTCCTCGCCCAATCGCAAGCCGCAACGGCCCTGCTCTCCGTGATAGAAACCGCGGTCGGCACCCGCGCAGAAGGCGCGACCGGAACCCGTCAGCACAATCGCTGTAACAGCCTCGTCGTCAATCGCTGTGCGCAGCGCATCGACCAACTCCTCGCCCATATCCGGTGTATACGCGTTGAGCTTTTCGGGGCGCTGCAGTGTGACCAGCGCGGCACCCCTGTCAACGTCATAGCTTATTTCCTTATACGACATAGATTCCACTGTTGGCTCAGTTTGCATCCGGTGAATAGGGCTGCCATTGGGGCGGACGCTTCTCGCTGAATGCGCGCATACCCTCTTCGTAATCGGCACCCTGGTTGTTTTCGATAATGAGATCCCAGGCGTACTCCAGCGCATCGTCCAGACTGTGCTGTTTCGCGGCCCAGATCGCGCGCTTGGTTCTGGCCATCGCCGCCGGCGAGTTGCCCTGCATCATCCGGGCAATCGCAAAGGCTCTCTCTAACAGTTGGTCAGCGGGAACGACCTCACCTACCAATCCGCACTGCAGTGCCCGCGCAGCAGACATACGCTCTTTGGAACCGACCAGCGCCATGCGCAGCACGGCTTCAAACGGCATACGTCGCGCCAGCCCCACCGATTCCAGTGCAGATACCAGCCCGACATTGACGTGACTATCGAAAAACGTGGCCGTGTCGGCGGCGAGCACAATATCGCTGTCCGCCAGAAAGTGCAGACCGGCACCGTTTACCAGACCGTTAACCGCACAGATCACCGGCTTCCACACGTCATTGTGTTGCGATGTCCATTTCATACTCGCCGATGCCGCCGCCCTGCTGGAGAGATCGAGTTCGGGCACATCGCCAATGTCTGCGCCACTGCAGAACGCCTTATTGCCGACGCCGGTCACAATCGCCACCACGGCCTCGGGATCGTTATTGAATGCCGACCAGACCTGCGGCAGTTCACGCCCCATCGCGGTGTCTATCGCATTGTGTCGGTGCTCCCTGTTCAGCGTGATCAGGGCAACACCGTCGGAGACTTCGTAGTTGAGCGACTCAAATATCACAACAGACTCCTTGCGTGATAATGGCGTGACACTGCGGCGCTGTGATATTCACTCAAGCGCACTCCCGATCAGAAAAGAGATGCGCGGCAATCTGCTGTTCCAGATAGTCCGGGCCCCAGTGCGTCATCTCCAGTTGCTTGGCACGGCGGTAAAACAGTTGGGGATCAGCTTCGATGGTGTACCCCAACCCACCGTGAACCTGTATCGCAACGGCAGCGGCGCGACAGAACACATCGCTGGCCTGTAACTTCGCCATTGCTGCGAGGTGCTGGTAGCCCCTGCCTTGGTCCTTGCACCAAGCCGCTTCATACACCAGGGTACGAGCGCCCTCGATCGCTACCGTCACCTCCGCTAGATAGTGCGCAATGGACTGAAAGCCGCCGATTGCGCGTCCGAATGCGCGCCGGTATTTGGCGTACTCAACGCTGATCTCGTGCACGCGGTCAGCCGCACCGATCGCGTAGGAGGCCAATGACAGCATGTGCTGTGCCATCGCTTTCTCCCAGCCAGACCAGATACATCCACCCTCGCCGAGCAACTGGTCGCGCGGCAATTGCAGTTCGTTGCATTGAATTTTGTAGAGCGGGTCCATCGCGTGATTGGCCTGATAGGCCATGCTCACTGCGCCTTCAGTAATACCCTTGTCCAGCGTCGCCCGATCGACGACCGCTGCGACAATGTCATCGCCGCCCTCGACTCTGGCGAGCACGATCAGAACGTCCGCTGAACGGGCAAAGGGCACCAACTGCTTTTCGCCGTTGAGGACGGCGAACTCATCACTGCACCGCAACGACGCGCGTATGCCTTCACGGTCCGCACTGCTCCCCGGCTCGGAGGCAGCAACAGAAAACACGCGATCGCCTCGGGCGATGGAGCCCAGCCATTCGTTTTTCTGTTGCGCGCTGCCCGCTTGCTCAATCAGACTGGCAGCCAGCACGGAACTACCCAGATAGGGCGACACGGCCAACACCCGACCGAACTCCTCTGCGACGATCGAGGATTCGACCGCTCCGAGACCCATACCGTCAAACGGCTCCGCGATCGCTATTCCGGTGAGCCCCAGTTCACCGAGTTGCTGCCAGAATGCAATCGCGTAACCGGGTTCGGTACCCTCGTGTTCACGCAGCACCGTCAACGGCATCATCTCCTCACAGATTTTGCGCGTCATATCGCGCAACATGATTTGTTCTTCGCTGAAACCAAGGTCCATTTCACACGCTCTTTGCAGTGGTGGTCGGGGCGTACAACGGCTCTTCGCTATACATAACCCTGACGACAGTCAGTGATCGCAGCGCCTGTAGCATGGCCTCTCGGTCGTGGCACAGCCGCTGCGTCGGTATCGAAAAATACTAATATGAGCGCTTACTCAGTTGACACTCGCTTTACGACAAGCAGCCGATTCAGGGCTGCCAGGCGTCACCGCTAAGCGCCCAGGGCGAGCTTTGTTTTTCTTCACCGGGCAATGCCAGCCGGGCCGAGGCAGTGGTGGCAACGCGCTCGCCGACCTTGATCGACAGACTGATTTCCACCCAGTCAAAGTCGCCAATGGCAGTAACGCTGTCGACTTCGCCACAGAGCAGCGCTTCATCACCGGGACACAACGGGCTGCGCATCGAGAACCGCATGCGTGCAATGCGCGCCTGCGGCCCACCCCAACGGGTCAGGTACTGACTGAGCCAGCCGGCCTGCGTGTAATTGTTCATGATGATATCGGGGAGTCCCGCCCGCTTCCGCGCCGCCG
>CAYGOX010000080.1:0-9299 GCA_964351485.1 uncultured Halioglobus sp. | reverse complement strand
CCCACTCAGCATCGTGATGAATCGGCTGCCAATCCCTGGAGCTGGTGGCTCCCATAATGATCTTTTTGCGGGTGATGCTTATCGCTAGCTCCGGCAGTTTGTCACCTGCGGCAGGACGCGGCGCTGCATCTGTCATGGCTGCTGCTCCTCTTTTCGATAGCTGACGAAGTGCAGTGTCTGTATGCCTGCCAGTGTGTCGTTTTGGTGGTAGTAGTGAACCGCTATCGACCAGCGGCGACCCGGGCCCATGCGGGTTTGATACTCGTCGCCCACCTCCAGCAGAATCTGTTCAGCACGCAGCCGATCTCCCGCCCTGACAGGCTCGTGAAATTCCATATCCACTGCGGTTACCACACCAAACGGCAGGCCGAGTTCATCCTTGAGCATGAAATGCAACTCCAGCGTACGCAGCGGTAAGTGATCCGGCTCGGGCGACCACTCATGATCGATCATCCACGACGGCAGCATCGCTGGCGGTGCTATCGGCTCACTGCCTTCAGTATCTCCGGCGCGGCTCCAATACAGTGGATTGCCATCTTCAACGGCGACACAGAAGTTCAGGCACAGGCCCTGATCTACCGTCATCACGGGCGCCAGTGTCACCACCGGTGTTCCAATCCAGTTACGTACCTTTTCAGGGAGGGAAGTCATTGGGGTCAACTCTTTGGGTTGTCAGACGCAATCGTGCAGATCACTGCAGCGACGTCTTCGATAGTGGTATTGGGCGCTAAAGTAATCGATGCGGGTTTCAGTTTTTACTCGCTTTGGGCGCTGCCTCAACGCGAGCGGGGGGCCATGAGCACTGCGGCTAAAGCGAGTTCACTGTGAGTTCTTACTCATTTTAGTATCGCCACAGACATCATCAGCACAGCGACAATAAACCGTTCTTGGAAACGACTGTATGCCAGGGAAAAATTCACAGGCCCTGTGGTTGGCAGACCCGGATGACGCCCGCCCGGTGGACCGTTCTATCGGCGATCTGCTGACACAACTCGCAGCGCGCTACCCACAGCGCGAGGCGGTCGTCTACGCCTGCCACAGCGAAGTGGAGAATATCCGCCTCAGCTATGCGCAACTCAACGAACTGGCGACGACGCTGGCGAAAGCCCTGCTCACTGCCGGCTATATGCCTGGTGATCACATCGCGATCTGGGCGCCGAATAACCCTGAGTGGATACTGCTGGAGTACGCGATTGCCAAGGCTGGCATGGTCATCGTCGCGCTGAACCCGCTGTACAAGGAAGCGGAGCTGGCGTTCGCACTGGAGACCGCTGATGTGCGGGCGATTTTTCACGCCGACAGCGTTGGTGACACCAACCTGCGCAGCATTGTTGATCGTGTGGCGACAACGCTGCCAGCACTCAAAGGCATCTATTCGCTCGGCTCGGGGATTACCGGACTGATGGCGCAGCAGGGTATAGAGTCACGCACCCTGCCGGCGGTAGATCCCAATTCTCCTTTTATGATTCAGTACACCTCTGGCACAACAGGACTGCCCAAGGCGGCCGTGCTCGCGCACAGAGGCATCGCTACAACCGCGCGCAACTCGTACCAGGCGTGGGGCTTTGGCAGCGGTGACAAGGTCTGCCATGGATTTCCGCTGTACCACGTCGGCGGCTCCGGCAACTCGACGCCGGGCGCGGCACTGGTAGGTGCCACCACGCTGCCACTGTATATCTTCAAGGCCGGGCGCACACTGGACATACTGGAAAGTGAACGCTGTACCGGATTCATCGGCGTGCCATCAATGCTGACGGCAATGATGGAAGACCCCAGCTTCAGTTCCAGAGACCTGTCGTCACTGCAATACATCGTCGCCGGTGGCATGTCCGTACCCGCGCGACTGATACGCCAGTGTGAGGAGGCCTTTGGTGTCGACATCATCAATGGCTACGGGCAGACCGAAACCAGCGGTGTCAGTTGCAGTACCGTGGCAGCGGATAGCGCCGATATCAAATCAAGGACCAGCGGCAAACCACTGCCGGGGGTCAGTTTCAATATCGTCGATGACAACGGCCACACCCTGCCCTGCGACCAGCCCGGTGAACTGTGCTACCGGGGACCGGGTCAGATGCTGGGATACCTCAATTATCAGGGCACGAAGGACAGTGTCGTCGATGCCGGGTGGTTGCGCTCGGGCGACCTAGCAACCATGGACGAGAATGGCTATATCCGTATTGTCGGACGCGCCAGTGAAATGATCATTCGCGGCGGAGAGAATCTTTCACCGTCCGAAATTGAGGCCTTTCTGGTGCAGCACGAGGACGTGGCAGAAGCCGCTGTCATCGGCTTACCCGATGCCAAGTACGGTGAGGAAGTCTGCGCTGTCCTGATTCCCAACAAAGCTGCGCATGTCGATGCAGAGGCGTTGCGCCAGTGGTGCGCACAGGGACTCTCGCGTTGGAAGGTGCCCAGATATATCCAGTTTGTCGCGGACTATCCGAAAACACCATCTGGAAAAATACAGAAGTTCCTGCTGCGCGACAGCATGATCGCCGCGCTGGGCCTGCAAGCAGTTGACGATGCGTCCGCCAGCGCGCCGCCGGAGACTACAGATAGCACTGCGTAATCACACTTTTACCGTGATCTGTCTATCAGCACCTTAGGGATCACACGCTTTTATACCCATAACCGCAACAGATGGAGACGTAACGATGAACTATCAGGACAACTACAAGGCGCTCAAGATCAGCCAGGAAAACCGGATACTGACCATTACCCTGGACCGCCCGGAAGCCAAGAATGCGGTCAATCCCGCTGTGCACGAGGAGCTTTCGCGGATATTCTCCGACATTGATCGCGACACGGGTACCGATGTGGTGATTCTCACTGGCGCGAACAATGCGTTCTGCGCAGGTGGGGACCTGGAGTGGTTGATGGACATCAACGGCGACCCGGTTGCCACTGCGAACAGTATTCTGAACGATCGCAAGATCCAGAATTCCCTGCTGGACCTGGAAAAGCCAATCATTGCCAAAGTCACCGGACCGGCCGTAGGTGTGGGATGCACACTGGCGCTGTTCTGCGACTTTATCTACGCCACCCCCGACGCAAAATTCGCTGACCCGCATGTCTCGGTGGGACTGGTCGCCGGAGACGGTGGCGCCGTCATCTGGCCACAGCTCATCGGCTACGCCCGGGCAAAACGCTACCTGCTGACCGGAGACTTCATCGATGGCGCTACCGCAGCGGAATATGGACTGATCACTGAGGCCGTCCCCAAAGAAGAACTCGATGCCACTGTGGACGCGATGGCAAAGCGCATGTCCGAGGGCGCGCCCTACGCCATACGCTGGACTAAAAGCTCCATCAATGCAGGCCTGAAGTTGCTGGCGAATGCCATCATCGACCGGTCGGGCGCTTACGAAAACCTGACCATGCTGACCGAAGATCACAAAACTGCCCTGCTCGCCTTCAAGAATCGCGAGAAGCCGGTGTTCAAAGGTCGCTGAACCACAACACAAAGCGGGAGCGTAGACAGTGAAAATACAAGCCGGAAAGATCGCCGTGATAACCGGTGCTGGCAGCGGTATCGGCGCGGCACTGGCACACGCCTGCGCCAGCCGGGGCATGCATATTGTCGCGGCCGATATTGAGTTGGACGCTGCCGAGCGCACGGTGAACGAATTGCGCAGCCGCGGCAGTCAGGCAGTGGCCGTGGAGGTCAATGTCGCCCATCGCGATGCGGTGCAACTCCTCGCAGAGCGCACACGGGAAGCCTTTGGCGCATGCCATCTGCTGTGCAACAACGCCGGGGTGTCGGTCAACCGCCCGGTGGCTGAGTGCACCGCTGCCGACTGGGAGTGGGTGTGGTCAGTCAACGTGGCGGGTATCACCCACGCCATCGAGGCGTTTATGCCCATGCTGCGCGAACAGACCGAGGCCTCCCACATCGTCAACACGGCTTCGATGGCAGGGCTGATACCGCTGCCGGGCTTTGGCGCCTATGTTGCGAGTAAATACGCCGTGGTAGGACTGTCAGAGGTACTGCATCAGGAACTGGCCGATACGCTCACCGGGGTTTCCATTCTGTGTCCCGGAGTCGTGGATACACAAATATTTGCCAGCGAGCGCAATCGTTTTGACGGCGGCGATACGTCGACGCAACCGCCAGCGGCGAGTGCCGCTACCGACGACGGCAGTGCGATGCAAACCGATTTCGGAGAGACCTACACGCGCATGTTATCGCCACAGGAAGTGGCAGAGATCACTCTGGCAGCAGTAGAAGATGAGCAGCTCTACGTGGCTACCCACCCCGAATGGCTGGCGCTGTTCAAGCAGCGCTCAGGCGCCATTGACAGCGCCTTTGGCGGTTCTGTTGCGCATTGAACGGCAGTGCCGGGATGCACAGCATGGCCCTGTACAACATGGGGTTGCGGCGCTGAGCCGGCGTTGCCGCAAACACACCCTGCTGGCTGCGCTACTGGTATGCAGTGCCGCGTTACCACCCTCGCCTGTCGCACAGACAGGTATGCCGGACGATGCGGACGCATCCGCCCTGCCTCGCCCGACGGCGGTTATCGATGCCGACGTGGGTACCACGTATCGCGACTCACAACCCGGCACTGTCACTATCCCGCAGGCGCCGAAGGGCGCGCCCAATATCGTGATCTTTCTGATCGACGATATGGGATTCAGCACACTGGAAACGTTCGGCGGACCGATCCCATCGCCGGCACTGGACAGGATCGCCGCACAGGGCCTGCGCTATAAAGATTTCCATACCACGGCACAGTGCAGCCCCACCCGCGCCGCGCTGCTCAGCGGACGCAACCACCACTCGGTCAATATGGGGACGGTCACTGAGATCGGTACAGGGTTTGAGGGCTATTCATCGGGCGTGCCCAATACAGCGGCCTCGATCGCAACGATTCTCAAGCACAACGGCTACAGTACGTCGGCCTGGGGCAAATGGCACCAGACCGCCGTATGGGAGGCGAATCCCAGCGGGCCCTTCACCACCTGGCCCACCGGCCAGGGCTTCGACAAGTTCTATGGATTTATCGGCGGTGAGACACACCAGTTTCATCCTGCACTGTACGACGGCACGACACCCGTTGAACCAGTACTCCACGACGATTACAACCTGAATGACGACCTGCGCGAACGGGCTATCGAATGGATGCGCCTGCAAAAAGCGGTCGCACCGGAAAAGCCGTTCTTTGTGTATTTTGCTCCGGGGGCGACCCATGCACCCCATCAGGTCGCGCCGCAGTGGGTGAAACCGTTCGCGGGAAAATTTAACCAGGGCTGGGACTTGCTGCGCGAGGAAATTTTCGCGCGCCAGTTGGAACAGGGCGTGATACCTGAAAATACCCTGCTGACACCGCGTCCAGAAGTGATACCGGCCTGGGACAGCCTGAGCGAAGATCAACAGCGCATCGCATCAACGCTGATGGAAACCTACGCCGGCTTCGCAGCGCAGACAGATTACGAGGCGGGCCTGCTGATCGATGCGCTGCAGGAGATGGGTGAGTTCGACAATACGCTTTTTATCTACATGGTTGGCGACAACGGTGCCTCCAGTGAGGGGCAGGAATACGGTGTATTCAACGAGATGACAAGCCTCAACGGCTTTTCCGAGGACACCGCAGTGATACTGGAAAAAGCCGAGCTGATCGGCAGCGCAAACGCCTACAACCATTTCCCGGCAGGGTTTGCCTGGGCCACCAACACGCCGTTTCAATGGGTAAAATTTGTCGCATCGCACTATGGCGGTACCGCCAACCCGGTGGTGATGAGCTGGCCGGATCGCATCACCGACACCGGTGGCGAACGCGGCCAGTTCCATCACGTAGTGGATATCGCACCGACCATCTACGAGGCGGCGGGCATCGATTTCCCTCGCTACGTAAACGGTATTGAGCAAATACCACTGGCCGGCGCCAGCATGGTCTATACCTGGGATGCGGACAACGCCGACGCAAAAACCCGCCACACCACACAGTACTTCGAACTATTCGGCAACCGCGGCATCTACCACGATGGCTGGTTCGCAGCAGCCAAACACGGTGACGTGCCGTGGCGACTGACCGCGACCAAATCCTTCGACCAGGACCGCTGGGAGCTGTACCACATGGACAGTGACTTCTCGCAGGCGCGGGATCTCGCCGAAGAGGAGCCGGAGAAACTCGCAGAGTTGATCGCGCTATTTGACGCCGAAGCACGAAAATACAATGTTTATCCGCTGGACGATCGCGCCGGTGCCCGCTTTGATCCGCGCAACTTACCGCTGGCCGGCGGCCCGAGAAAGGCCTATACCTACAGGCCCGGCGGATTGCGTATACCGGAACGCAGCGCGCCGTATACGCTGGGAAGGAGCTATACCGTGCGCGCCGAACTCGACAATACCGCAGGGGATGCCCACGGCACCATCGTCGCCCTTGGCGGCGTCGCTGGCGGTTGGTCTCTCTATGTGCAAGACGGTGTACTCAACTATGTGTACAGCGATTTCGGCGAACACGTGCACACCATTGTCGATGAGGTGCCGCTGCCCCAGAGCAAGGTGTCGGCGCTGCTGACCTTTACGGCCGACCCGGGTGGACCGGGCGGCGGTGCCACGATAACGCTGTCTGTGAATGGCCGCGAGAGCGGAACTACACGCACCGAGCGAACACCGCTGGCGGCGTTTTCCCTGGACGAGTATTTTGGCGTCGGTGCCGACTACGGCTCGCCGGTCGGGGACTACCCGCCGGGATTTCCGTTTCGCGGCAATCTGGAGAGTGTCACCCTCGAGCTACAGTAAGCCAACTGCGACACGGCTGGGCGATATCGCTGCGGGAATGGCGGTGCTCACCGCTGACGGGCAGCAGGCTCACCCATCTACACTTTACCGGCGCTCACCACCCTCTCGGCGGCGCACTTCATTTTCGCTGCCGGTCGTCCCCTTATTGATGCCGGAGACACTGGACGTGCGCCCGGCGATGGCCGGAAACTTTTTCGAAAATTCCGGGCCCGCCGCGGTGAGGCCGCCATCAACTGTGAGTGCTTCTCCGGTCACGAACTCGGCGTCATCACTGGCCAGGAACACGGCTGCACCGGCTATATGCTCTCCCCTGCCATAATCCGGCCATGGCTGGCTGCTGGCAAACAGGGCTCGGGTTTTTTCCTCGTCAGCACCAGTCGACATGGGAGTGACGATGCACCCCGGACAAATCGCATTGACCCGAATGCGGTCTCCCGCCAGTTCGACAGCCGAGGATTGCGTGAGGGAGAGCACCGCCGCCTTGGCGGCAGAGTACACGAGTGCGCCGCCGTCACCGCTGAACGCTGCGATGGAAGCGGTATTGATGATGCAGCCACCTGACCCGCTGGCGCGCATGATTCGCGCGGCGTGCTTGGTGCCGAGGAACACCCCCTTGGCCAGCACGTCGAAGGTATAATCCCAGTCACTGGTGGTAATCTCTGTCAGCGGGCCAAAAGCGCCACCGACACCGGCGTTATTGAACACGATATCCAGTGCGCCGAATTCACTCACAGCGCTGTGCAGCATTCCCTCGACATTAGACTCCCTGGCCACATCAGCGCGATAGAAAGACACAGCGCCGCTGAAGCCTGCCTGCTCAGCATAGTCTTTTGCCGCACGCCCTGTGTCGGCATTGAAATCGGCGATCACAACTCGAGCGCCCTCCTGCAAAAAACGCATCGCCGACGCCAGCCCCATACCACTGGCCCCACCGGTTATCACCGCGACCTTATCTTTTAATTTCACGGCTTCCCCCCGATTCCCTAAACAATGATTTCTGCCGCAACAGGCCTCTTGGTCGATGCGGTTGGCGTGCTACCCATAATACACTACCCAGCGGCTTACCGGACTTTCAGTGCGCTGGGAATTATTCTTTCACGCAGTCGATGATCAGTCGGATCAGTGTGATCCCGCCGTTGCCAATCCTGATACATCACCAGTGGATTCGTCTTGAACGGTAGCGACGAAGCGACAAATCTCCGGAGTTGACCGCGATCTATGAGATCCGCTTCTGCAGTAACTAGATCGGTACTCCTCATGAATGCGGCCACGGGATCAGGATCATGTCGAGTTGTTGATGCCGACATTCTTTCCCATCGAAGTCAAAAACCCTGCCGACATCGTCCGGGCAAATCTTCAGTAACCCGGTGACTGGGGTTGAAACGGTAGTAGCGCCAGACGGCGTAGCTCATGATGTCGGGAGGGAATCTGTGGCGTTTGTAGTTATTCATGCGCCGATTCTACCAATTTCCACCAGCTAACTTGGCGATACCATCCCAAAATGGTCCCAAGGAGCAAGAACAAACAAACTAGATTAATAATATCAGATAGTTATGGCGGATAGCGAAGGATTGACCGGAGTCCAACTTATGTTATCTACGGGAGGTGTCGTCCTATCATTGACGACCCGGGCGAGGGATTGATCCGAACACCCTTTGGGGTGTTCGGCCCCTTCGGGCTTCGCACCGCTGGCGCTCGACTAAATAAAAAGGGGTCAGACCCACAGGTCTGACCCCTTTTTATTTATGGCGGAGAGCGAGGGATTCGAACCCTGAGCCATGCTTTTTGCCGCCTCCCCATGCCTCCTAATGCCTTGTAAATCAGAGCGTTAAAAAATGGGCCAGGCATTAGAGGGCATCAGAAGGCGTGGGGATGGTCCCATGGTGGTCCCATCTACTTCAAGCGGCGACGGGCTTGGCCTTCTCGATTCGAGCTCGCCGTTTCGGTGTGGTCAGTGCTTTCCTCAGATCGTTTCGCTGCTGCAAGTTCAGCCAGAAACCCGCTGTATTACTAAGGACCGTGGCCAGCATCAACGCGGTATCCGCAGTGATAGCGCGACAATTGGTACATAGCTCATTGACGGTTTTTCGACTCACACCCATCGCTTCTGCCAGCTGTCCCTGGGTCAGTCCCATTGGCATCAGGAATTCTTCGTTAATCATTTCGCCCACACTGACGGGTTGTCGTTAGGCCAGAAGCCTTGCGGCTTCGCTCCCCCCGTCACAGCATTTTATTTACAGTGACGGGGGGCTATAGATCAAGGATGTCCGCATGGAATTACACTATTCTATGCATCACTTTGAATCGCTGTGGCATAGACAGCAATATCTGCTGCGCTCATGCCCAGTTGCCGGGCCGTGTTCTGCCAGCCTTTCAGGGCTGCTGATACCTCGACGATGATACCTTCAGCTTGTTTTTCCTTCAGCGCGAAATAAGGTGCCGCTCTGCGGGCGATATCGAGATCCGCATCCGGCCCTTCTTCTGAAATCCAAGTGGTGAGTTCACGTGCTTTTTCTTCCACTCCACATAAACGTAACGCTTTAAAACCGCGATC
>CAYGOX010000079.1:0-12784 GCA_964351485.1 uncultured Halioglobus sp. | reverse complement strand
TCACGTGGATGTTGTGGTGGCGATAGTCCAGCGACTCCATCCACCAGTTGTCGAGCTGGAAGTTCCAGGTCTGGCATTCGGGAATGGTCGGCGCCTCGATAATAAAGACCTCGTCGTCGGCCAGCTCCCACGCGCTGTGGAAGTAGAAAATATTCGGGTCACCGCCAATAGACTGGCAGTAATCCTGGTCTGCCGGCGGCAGGTCGTTGAGTGTGGGCAGGAAGCTCTCGGACCAGTCCTCGAACATTTGCGCAGAGCCGTGCACAAACATGGCTGCGCCCATCAGGCCGCGCTCGAGTTTTTCTGCGGTCAGCGGCTCGGGACGCTCGTCGCTCGCGCCCACCCGCTCGATTTTCAGTTCCGCGCGCTTCTCATTAACACGATCCTGGAATGTCTGGCGCACGGTAATGGAATTGGTATCGTCTCCCATCGGCAGCCAGTTACCGGGCTGCTCTGTGCGGCTCACGATGATTTCCAGTTCACCGTTGGGGCCAATCTCCATCTGCCGTGCATCGATGTGTCCGGTGACCTCCATGGTACCGCCGGAAGAATACCGGTTGTTGACGGTACTGATGCCCAGGTAATCCACCGTGCCGCGTGTGCCGGTAATCTTGTAGTCGTATTCCGGGCGAACGCTGGCGCTCTCGTAGCGGTTGTCCGGGTTGTCGGCGCCAAGCTTGATGGTCTCGTGCGCGCCGCAGCGCAGGGTGGGGAACAACGGGTCGCGATACTCAAGGAAACTTTCCAGACCGCCGCGCAGCAAGCGCGCGAGGTAGCGGTAACCCTCGGCCTGGTTAAAAGGATCCTTGGGAGCTTTCTCGCTACGAATAATTTTGCCGGCGTCCTTCAACAGGTCGCAAAATTCATCCCAGGTCGTACCGTCGACTACTTTCTGTTCTGCTTCAGTCATAGCATCAAATCTCTCAGGCCAGGGTAAGTGAATACGCTAGTGTCCGGCATGGCCGCACCACGGGCAACAGGCAGGGTTTGTGGTGTTGAACCGTCCGTCCGGAAGATACCCGTACGCTCAACCAAAGGCGCCCTCACCCAACCGCGTCGCCGCATAGTCGCAGGCGCGGGCCGTGAACGCCATGTAGGTCAGTGACGGGTTGACGCACGACGCCGAGGTCATGAAAGAACCATCGGTGACAAACAGGTTATCGATATCGTGCGCCTGGTTGTACTTGTTGAGCACTGATTGCGCCGGGTCATCGCCCATGCGGGCAGTACCCATTTCGTGGATGCCCTCGCCCGGCTCCGACATCTGGTCCCACCCCGGCATGATCAGGGCAGCGCCGGCAGCCTTCAGGATGCGGTCGGCCTGCTTCGATGCATCCGCACGCAACTTGTATTCGTTGTCTGACCACTCGAAATCGAAGACAACCTGCGGAATGCCGAAGCGATCGACCTGCTTTTTGCTCAGGCGCATGTGATTGGATTCGACCGGCAGACACTCGGTAAACCCGGCCAGCACAAACAGCCAGGGGCCGGGTTTGCGCAGCGAATTTTTCAGGTCCGCGCCGAAGCCCTTCGCATTGAGATTGGTCTGCCAGTCGGTGCGCATCAGCGATGTCTGGTAACCGTAACCACGCACAAAGTCGGCGTCCTCGTCCTGCTTGCCGACGTTGCGGAATCGCGGAATGTACAGCCCGGTCGGGCGCTGTCCGCGGAAATAGGTGTCCATGTTGTCCAGGAACAGGCCCATGCCGCTCATGCCCAACGTATGGTCCATCATGTAATGACCCAGCACACCGCTGCGATTGGCCAGGCCATTGGGGAAGGCCTCGCTTTTCGAGTTCATCAGTATCTGCGTACTGCCCACGGTCGATGCGCACAGGAAAAACAGTCGCGCCGTGTAGCTCATGCGTTCTTTTGTTTGCGTGTCGATGCAGTGAATACGCGAAATACGGCCCGTAGCTTCATCGTACTCCAGGCGATCCACCACGCGGTTCGCCTGCAAGGTCAGGTTCCCGGTCGCGCGCGCCGCGGGGAGCGTGGAGCTTTGTGAGCTGAAATAGCTACCGGTCGAACAACCGCGGTAACAGGGGCCACAGTAGTGACACGCGGCTCTGCCGGGCAGATCCTCGGTCAGGATCGAGACCCGCGCGTTGGTCAACGTGACATCCGGTGCCTTGCGATCGAGCCGGTCCTTGATGGTTTTTTCCAGCGCGAACCACGGCATGGGTTTCTGGAATTCGCTGTCGGGCAACTGTGGCAGACCCTCGGCCTTGCCGCTGATGCCCACGAACTTTTCGACGTGGCTGTACCACGGTGCGATCTCCTGGTAGCTGACCGGCCAGGGAATACCGTGGCCGTCTTTCTTGTTGGCCAGGAAATCTTCTTCACTCCAGCGATAGCTCTGCCGACCCCAGATAAGCGACCGCCCGCCCACGACATCGGCACGCGCCCACAGAAACGGCTTGCCCTCATCGCGAGCGTACGGGTTTTCCTTGTCGTTGTTCCAGAAATGCCGGCTGGTTTCGTTGAACGAATGCGTGACCCGGCTCTGCACCGGGTACTCCTGTTCGTACAGCTCACGCGGACGCTTGCCCTGGTATGGCGTTTTCCACGCGGGCGCGTGCTCACCGAGATAGCCGCTGCCGTGCTCCAGTTCCTTGCCGCGCTCGAGCACGAGCACCTTGAGCCCTTTTTCCGTCAGTTCCTTGGCGGCCCAGCCACCGGAAACGCCGGAACCCACCACGATGGCGTCGAAGTCGTACTGTGTCGTTTCAATCATGCGCGGCAGACCTAGATGGAGATGACAGCCCAGGTGCTGTCATCGCGCGAAAGTTCGGCTTCCCCATCGAATTCCATCGGCATGGGGTCGTAGCGAAGCACCTGTGTGCTGCCGACCTCCGAGGTAAAGAAGCCCCAGATGGTCAGTTCCTTGATCTGGCAGATAAACGGCGCATCACTGATAAAGTCGCGGAGCACGTTGCCGAACTCGTACCAGGGGGAATCTGAGGCGTCGTCCTCCAGTGCTTCGAGGATCGCCAACTGCTGTTTTGCTTCCAGCTGGTCAAACGGCGCACCGTATTTTTTCGGAATATGCGTTTCAATATCCGCAAGCCCAGCGATAAAGAGTTCGCGCTCCTGTGCATTGAGCCAGTCAGATACCATCAGTTCGATAAAGCGCGGGACACCGGCGTCGATGGCACCGGGCGTCTCGGTGCGCGGCAGGATGGTCTCGGCAATGGCCGCGACGATGCGCCGCTGCGTGTCGGTAAACAGATCTACCTCGGTGCGGATGTAGCTCGGCGCAGTGGCCAGGTAAACCTGCTGTTCCTGGCTCAGGCTGAAGCCCAGTTGGCTGGCTGAGGCACCCGAGACCAGCACGGCAGCGCACTGGAGAAATTCACGTCGGTTCATAGTCAACTCCCGCGGGTTGGCTGCCGGGCCCCTCGCCCGAACGATTTCAGTGCTGAAATAACGAGCACCAGGGCCCCGCCGCCCAGGCAGATCAGCAGGCGGCTGTCTGAAACACTGAGGTAGTAGCCGGCGGCCTTGAAGGCGCTGTAGCCCCAGTAAATCGCGTCGACACCGGTGAGGTGATGCAACTCATAAAACCCGACCGCCGTGGCCGGCAGGCCGAAGTAGAGGTAGAGAGCAACGAGGGCGGCTATCACCCAGGCGCGCTTGGACACAGTCATTATTGTTAAGCCCCGGTAACGGTATCTCTGCGGCCGGCCACCGCAAAACCAGGAACACCTGGCGTCAGCAACCGGACTGCGTAGAAGCTAACACCATGTGTCCCGGCGCGGCAAGGACTAGCCGGGATAAGCCGTTTGGAAGGCCGCGATAAAATCGCCGAGCGTATCGGCGGGAAGGTCGTTGATGCCCGCTGCACCGGCGCGTCCGCCACCCGTGGGGAACTGCATACACAGGTCGGCGGCGCCCTGCTTGTTGCTCATCGGAGCGCGCACGCTAACCAGGTAATTGCCGTTGTCCTTGAGGGTCAGCACGGCGTGCGCCCGGTCGGGATTGTCGGTCGCCAGGTCGTTGCTGTAGACACCGCTCACCCGCCGCGCCCAGGCTTCATTGGGCAGTGAAAAAACGGCGGCCGAGGCCGTGGCTTCCATCGGCTGCAGGGATGCCGCCTGGGCCATGTCCTCACGGTAGCCTGTGCTCAGGCGCGTGAAGTCAGGCGAATTGTGAACGAAGTCCAGCGGACCATCGGCCGCATAGAGCTTCAGGTACAGGTCCTTGGGGTCGAAATGCAGGTCATCGATCGACGGTCCGTACCCGTTGTAGTTGATGTAGGTGCCCAGCGCCTCGAGTTCCTCGATGTCCTTGTCAGAGGCGTCCAGCCCCTTTGCCAGGCTCAGCGCGGTCTGCTTGAGGTTATCACCAAACGCACCGGCGACCGCCCAGGCAAGCTGTGCTCCGCCCAGATGCCCGTTGACCAGGGCGGCGGTGCACACGTCCGGCGATTCGTTGATGATCGCAGTGAGGTTGGGGTGTTCGGGAATGTCACCGGGAAAGTGGTGATCGACATAGAACACGGTGGCATTCGCCGCCAGTGCGGCCTCCAGTGCCGCCTTGTTCTTGTCCATGGATACGTCGAGCACGGTCACCTGGTCGCCGTCAGCGGCCTGGACCTTGCCCAGCAGGTTGATATCACGCTTCACCCCGGTGATGAGTTCCGACTCCAGGGGTTGTTCCTTGCGCAGTTGTAGCAGCGCACAAATACCGTCTGCATCTCCGTTGAAGAGATCGTAATTCATAAAGCTTTACCGTTGTCAGGTGCCCGGTGCCTGGCGGCACCGGGCGGGCGTAAGTTACTGGTCCAGGGACTGGTAGTAGTCGGACAGGATTTTCGCGACCTCCGGACGGGAGAACTCCGGCGGCGGCGCGATGCCTTTGCCGAGCATTTCCCGCACTGCGGTGCCGGACAGCAGGACGAAGTCGTCCTTGGTGTGATCCGGCACATCGCGCATCATGACCACCTTGTTCAGCTTCTTGCTGTACGCGGTGTGATCCGCCTCGAAGATTTCCAGCTCCAGTGCACCGTCCGGTACTTCTTCGTGGAAGATCGTCTGCGCATCGAAACCGCCGTAGTAATCGCCCACGCCAGCGTGGTCGCGACCAACGATCAGGTGCGTACACCCGCAGTTCTGGCGGAAGACGGCGTGCAGCACAGCCTCACGCGGACCCGCGTAGAGCATGTCGAAGCCGTAGCCGGTCACCATCACCGTGTTGGGCGGGAAATACACCTCGACCATCTTGCGAATCGATGCGTCACGCACGTCAGCCGGAATATCGCCCGGCTTGAGCTTGCCCAGCAGCATGTGGATCAGGATGCCGTCGGCATCGAGCTGCTCCATGGCCATGCGGCACAGTTCCTCATGGGCGCGGTGCATCGGGTTGCGGGTCTGGAATGCCACGACCTTTTCCCAGCCATTGGCCGCGATCTCCTCGCGAATCTGGACCGCAGTGCGGAACGTGTCAGGGAAGTCGGTCTGGAAGTAGGAGAAATTGAGCACCTGGATCGGACCGGACAGCATGGTGCGGCCCAGGCCCTTGAAGGTGGAGACACCGGGGTGGTTATCGTCCAGCGTGCGGAAGATCTTCTCGGCCATGAAGTCGATCTGCTCATCGGAGACCGCTTCCACCGCCTCCACATCCATCACTGCCAGCACGGGGTTGCCGGCGACATTGGGGTCGCGCAGCGCAATCCGTGAACCCGGTTCGATACCCGTCTCGTCGGTCATATTGACGATGGGCACCGGAAAGAACAGCCCGTCGACGGTCTGCATTTTCTCGGCCACGCTGAGCGCGTCGGCAAGGTTCATGTAGCCGGTCAGCGGATTGAAGTAGCCACCGGCGAGCATCACAGCGTTGGCGGCAGCGGCGGAATTAACCAGCAGCGAGGGCATTCCCTCGGCTTCCCTGGCCAGGGCTTCGCGCGCCGCGTCGTCTGCCACGTACAGGGGATTGAGTTCGTCGGATCCGTGCGGTTTGATCATGATTTGTTCTCCCCTAGGAAATGATGCCGCGAGCGCGCAGTACTGCCAGGATGGCGTCCACCTCTTCGGCCAGGCTCTGCTTGTCCGAGTGCAGGTGAATTTCCGGGTTGTCCGGCGCCTCGTAGGGATCGTCGATCCCGGTGAAGTTTTTGATTTCGCCGGCGCGGGCTTTTTTGTACAGGCCCTTCGGATCGCGTGCCTCGGCCGCCTCCAGGGAGCAGTCGACAAAGACCTCGATAAAGTCCATGCCGGCCTCGTCGTGCAGCGCACGCACCTGGTCGCGGTCTGCCTTGTAGGGGCTGATAAAGCTGCTCAGGGCGATAACACCACTGTCGACGAAGAGCTTGGCTACCTCACCGATACGACGGATGTTCTCCGTGCGGTCCTCAGCGGAGAAACCCAGATTCTTGTTGATACCCATGCGGACGTTGTCCCCATCCAGACGGTAGGACAGGACGCCCATTTCATTCAGCGTGCCTTCCAACTCTACGGCGACGGTGCTTTTTCCGCTGCCTGACAGGCCGGTAAACCACAGTGTCGCGCCCTTGTGGCCGAGCAGTTTGCCGCGGTGTTCGCGGGTGATATCACCTTCGTGCCAGTGAACATTTGTCGCTTTTTGTTCTGCCATTGCTTCCTCCTGCGAGGGATCGTTTATTCATCGTGAGGGGCCTGGGTGTGTCATCATGGCCCCGTGGCTTGCCGCGCGCAATATAGGGAGATTTCCTCTACTTGTAAAACAGGATATTATGGATAGCTCTACCGGTTTTTCCGGCACCTATAATCCTGTACCCCCGGGCAAGCGCCCCAGCGACTGACAAGCGTGAAATATACCCTCCGCCAGCTCCAGATTTTCCTCGCCGTGGCGCGTCACGAGAACATATCTCGGGCCGCACAGAGCCTGCACATGTCGCAATCGGCCGCCAGCGAGGCCCTGCTCAACCTGGAGCAGACCTACAACGTGACGCTGTTTGACCGGGTCAGCAACAAACTCTCCCTCAACGCCACCGGCCACACACTGCGCAAGGAGGCCGAAAATCTCCTCGCGCATTGCCAGAGCTTTGACGAATTGCTGCGGGGTCACAATACCATCGGTCACATCAAGGTCGGGGCCAGCTTTACCATCGGGAATCACCTGGCCACCCGCTGCCTGGCCGGGTATCTATCGGAATACCCGGATGCCGAGGTCCAGCTCGATATCGCCAACACACCGGATGTGGTGGCAAAGGTCCTCAATTTTGAAGTGGATATCGGGATGATCGAGGGCGAGGTACAGCACCGGGAACTCGAACTCATCCCCTGGCGCGATGACGAACTGGTCGTGTTCTGCGCTGCAGACCACCCGCTGGCGAAAAAACAATCGCTCACAAACCGCGATATTCGCGAGGCGATGTGGATATTGCGTGAACCCGATTCCGGCGCCAGGCACACCTTCGAGCGCGCGCTGGCGGGCATCCTTCCCGACATCAACATCTATCTCGAATTGCGGCACAACGAGGCGATCAAAAACGCGGTGGAGTCTGGCCTGGGTATTGGCTGCCTGTCGAAAATTGTGCTGCAGAAGAACTTCGCCAATGGCGACCTGGTGCCCCTGAACCTGCCCCGGCGCGACATGCGCCGTACTTTTTACTTCGCCCTGCCCAAGCGCCGCTTCGAGCTGGAGTCTGTCGGCGCCTGGATGGCCACCTGCCGCGCGATGGAGGGCTAGAGCGCCGGACTACCGCCCCCGGGGTCGATGTGGGAGGATAGTGGCGGTATAGAACGCGGTTGAACCAGCCTCATACAGCGGAGCCGTCAACATGCTCAGGGCAGCGGTTATTTTCTTTTTTGTCATCCTGGTCGTCGCCACCCTCGCCTGGCTGACCCTGGTGCCGCCAGAGCCCTGCGAAACGCCCAACGCCGACATCGGTGCGGCCGTGCTGGCCGAGGAGGAAGGCGACCAGGACGCGCTCATTAACACGGCCATTTTCCGGCGGGCCAGGTGTATCCCGCCCGAGGAAATGGCGCCGGCCGAGGAGCCCGAGCCCGCCCCGAGCGGGGAGTAAACTACAGCGGCGGACGCCCGCCGCGCTGCCAGAATTTCAGCGCGAGCCGTTCCAGCGCGCCCTCTGCGGCAAACCCGAGCTTCTCCTGCCAGTTCTTGCGGTGGACGAAACGCACCTCGTAGACATCCCACTCTTCCAGCTTTTCCTGGATAAAGGCATCGCTGGTCTGGAGCGCGTCGATCAGGCCAACATCCAGCGCCCGCTGGCCGTACCAGACCTCACCGGTGGCTACTTTCGAGATATCCAGTTCTGGCCGATGTGACTGCACGTAGTCCTTGAACAGCTGGTGAGTATCTTCCAGCTCTTCAATAAACTTTTCCCGCCCCTGCTCAGTGTTTTCGCCAAAGACTGTCAGCGTCCGCTTGTGCTCGCCGGCGGTCAGAAGTTCGAAGTCGATATCATTTTTCGTGAGCAGGCGATGGAAGTTGGGCAGCTGTGCGACCACGCCGATGGAGCCGATCACCGCAAATGGCGCGGCGATAATCGACTGCGCCACACAGGCCATCATGTACCCGCCACTGGCGGCCACCTTGTCCACCGCCACGGTCAGCGGAACCTCGGCAGTACGGATGCGCTGCAACTGGCTCGCCGCCAGACCGTAGCCATGCACCAGGCCGCCGGGACTTTCCAGTCGCACCAGGACCTCGTCGCCGGCGCGCACCTGGGGCAGCACGGCGGAAATCTCCTCGCGCAAGTTCTCGGTGGCGCTGGCGCGCATATCACCGTCGTAGTTCAGGACATACAGGCGCGGCTTGCCATCCCCGGCGGGTTCTTCGCTGCCCTTCTTGCGTTTCTTTTTGGCTTCCTTCGCGCGCGCTTTTTCCGCCTTCTTCTCGGTCTTCGCGAGTTCCTTGGCCGCCATCGGATCGTCGACGACACTGCGAATCGTCGCGCCCATATGCCGGTAGCGCTCGTTCAGATGACGCACTTCAATATGGCCTTCGTGCTCGGCACGCTGACGCGCACCCATCGCGACGATGCTACCCACGACAATCAGGATAGCGGCGACGATGGTGATCGCCTGCGCCAGGAAAAGGGCATAGTCGTAGAGAAATTCCACGCTGATTCTCCCGTTGGCTAGGCGCTGATGCTTTGAATGTGATGCGCGATCAGCTGCCCGGAAATCGATGACTCCGGCGGGATCATCGGCAACTCGCTTGGATGGAACCACTGCGCGTCGGCGATCTCTACCTCATCGCACACGATGTCGCCGCCGGCATAGTCGGCAAAGAAGCCGAGCATCAACTGGTTCGGGAACGGCCAGGACTGGCTCTGGAAGTAACGCACGTTATTGACCTCGACACCGACCTCCTCGCGCACCTCGCGAATCAGCGTTTCCTCGGCGGTCTCGCCCGGTTCGATGAAGCCTGCCAGCGTGCTGTACATGGGCGCGGGGAAATTGGCGTTGCGCGCCAGGAGCATTTCCTCGCCACGAGTGATCAGCACGATAATGCAGGGGGCGATACGCGGGAAGTTGATTGTGCGACAGGGATCGCAGCGCATGGCGCGCTCCTGGGTGTCGAGACGCATCTCGGTGCCGCAGCGGCCGCAAAACTTGTGGTCGCGCTCCCAGTCCAGCAGTTGCGAGGCGCGACCGGCCAGCGCGAACAGTTGCTCATCGACCCGGCCCAGAATGTGATACAGGTTCCCTTTCTGGTATTGCATCGGGTCGGGCTCGTCGACCTCGTCTATTTCGACGACATAGCACGGGCGTTCTTCCCAGTACCCCAGGAACTGTCGGCGTACCTGGTTCCAGCCGCTGCTGCGAACCTGCATTTGACTTAGTAAACATACGGTCTTTGAGCGCATGTCACTGACGAGCTGGCCCTGCTGAAAGACGATCTCCAGCGCATCCTCATCGTCGTTGGGGGGGGTATTGTCGGGTCTGAACATACTGTCTCGCGGTCTGGATCGGGTAGCGGGCTATAGTAAGCGCGCCATTGATGGGCGGCAAGCCGGGCGCCGGCCCTAAACTTTTGACCCAAATCGGTCGCTAAGCGGATGCGAACAATAATTTACGGTGTTTGGTTTGGGCAACGCAGTACCATTGGCGTACACTTTGCCGCCATTGAACACCCTCACTTAACCGACTGGCAGCCGACCATGACCGAATCCGTATCGCAAGCCCTGTGGCACAACTTCCTGGGACCTTCACCGGACTGGTACAAGAAGTCCATCATCGCCTTTTTGGTGATCAACCCCATTGCCCTTTTCTTGCTCGGGCCATTCGTCACCGGCTGGATCCTGATCGGCGAATTCATTTTCACCCTCGCGCTGGCGCTGCGCTGCTACCCGCTACAGCCCGGTGGCCTGCTGGCAATCGAGGCGATTCTGCTGGGCATGACATCGCCGGACATGGTGTTCAAGGAGACGGTGGCGAACTTCGAGGTCATCCTGCTGCTGATGTTCATGGTGGCCGGCATCTACTTCATGAAGGAGCTGCTGCTCTTCGTCTTTACCCGGATTCTGCTCAATGTGCGCTCCAAGATCGCGCTGTCGCTGCTCTTTTCCTTTGTCGCAGCCGTGCTGTCGGCCTTCCTGGACGCCCTGACCGTCACCGCCGTCCTGATCAGCGTGGGTGTGGGCTTCTATTCGGTATACCACCGTGTCGCCTCGGGCAAGAAACACCATGACGAGATGACCGATACGTCTGATGACAACTCTATCGAGGAGCAGCATCGCGCCGACCTTGAAACGTTCCGCGCATTTCTGCGCAGCCTGCTGATGCACGGCGCCGTGGGCACGGCCCTGGGCGGTGTCTGCACACTTGTCGGCGAACCGCAGAACCTGCTCATCGCAACCGTTGCCGGCTGGGACTTCATCACGTTCTTCAAGATGATGATGCCGGTCACGATGCCCGTACTCGTCGCGGGCCTGACTACCTGCGCTCTGCTGGAAATGAGCGGGCGCTTCGGCTACGGCGCGCCGTTGCCTGATAACGTGCGAAAAGTCCTCGAAGAATTCCAGGAAAGCCAGGAAGCTCACCGCAACGCGCGCTCCAACGCCCGCCTGGTGGTACAGGCCGTGGTCGCCCTCATCCTGGTGATCGGCCTGGCCTTCCACCTCGCGGCTGTCGGCCTGATCGGCCTGATGATTATCGTGCTGCTGACAGCGTTCAACGGCATTGTCGAGGAACACCAGATCGGCCACGCCTTCGAACAGGCCCTGCCCTTCACCGCGCTGCTGGTCGTGTTTTTCGCCATCGTCGCGGTCATCCACGAACAGCACCTGTTTTCACCGGTGATCGACGCCGTGCTCGCCATGAGCGCCGACGTGCGGCCGGGGATGTTTTTCATCGCCAACGGCGTGCTCTCGATGATCTCGGACAACGTGTTCGTGGCCACGGTGTATATCAATGAAGTGAAGATGGCCCTCGATGCGGGCACGATTACTCGAGCCGAATTTGACCAGATGGCAATCGCGATCAATACCGGCACCAACCTGCCCAGTGTCGCAACACCCAACGGGCAGGCCGCCTTCCTGTTCCTGCTGACGTCGGCATTGGCACCGCTGATCCGGCTCTCTTATGGCCGTATGGTAATCATGGCCCTGCCCTACACGATCGTGCTGGGCGGCGTGGGCCTGGCCTGCGTGCTGCTGTTTATCTAGCGTTATCGGTCGCGGCCGCGAGGTCGCGCCACAACACTTTTCCTCCACTTGCGCGCGCGATGGCCTCCAGTTGGGCCTCGTGCGCAGCCAGCGCCGCAGCATCGGCGCTGATCACCGGTAGCGTTGCCCGCCCTGGCGCAAGCCGTCGAATCGGCTCCCCCACCCGCTGTCCGGTACTGTCCTCGGCGGAGTCACTCAATTGCAGGGCGGTTTGCCCGCCTGTCATCGCCAGGTAGACATCGGCCAGGATTTCGGCGTCGAGCAAGGCGCCGTGCAAATCGCGCTGTGAGTTGTCGACCTCGTAGCGCTGGCACAGGGCGTCCAGGTTATTGCGCTGCCCGGGATGCTTGCCGCGCGCCATGACCAGCGTATCGACGACGCTGCACCGATCCTCCAGCGTGGCGCTGTCAGGCGTCAGCAACTTGAGCTCCTGATTGAGAAAACCCAGGTCAAACGGGGCGTTGTGGATAACCAACTGCGCACCATCAACGAACGCCAGGAACTCCTCGGCCACCGTAGCAAACACCGGCTTGTCGGCGAGAAACTCCTGGGTAATGCCATGGACCTCGATAGCACCCTGGTCAATTTCGCGACGGGGATTGATGTACTGGTGGTAGTGATTGCCGGTGAGCTTGCGGTTGACCAGCTCGACGCAGCCGATTTCGATAATCCGGTGGCCCTGGGAGACTTCCAGGCCGGTCGTTTCCGTATCGAGTACGATTTCCCTCATGCCCTCACCTGTCTCAGTTCGTCGATCCCGCGATTGGCCAGCGCATCGGCGCGTTCGTTTTCGACGTGGCCACTGTGGCCTTTCACCCAGTGCCACTCCACCTCGTGTCGCTGATTCTGTTCATCCAGCGCCTGCCACAGGTCGACATTCTTGACCGGTTTGCGCGCGGCGGTTTTCCAACCCTTGGCTTTCCAGCCGGCCAGCCATGAGGTGATCCCGTTCCTGACATAGGCAGAATCCGTGGTCAGCACGACCCGGCAGGGTTCCCTCAATGCCCTGAGCGCCTCGATAGCGGCGCGCAGTTCCATGCGGTTGTTGGTGGTATCGGGCTCGCCACCGTACAACTCGCGCTCGGTATCGGCGTATCGCAGCAGCGCTCCCCAGCCGCCCGGCCCCGGATTACCCCGGCACGCGCCGTCTGTGAATATCTCGATGGT
>CAYGOX010000078.1:6300-12816 GCA_964351485.1 uncultured Halioglobus sp. | reverse complement strand
CGACGGTTTCTCCGGGGTACACCGCCCTCCCGCTCCAGCCTCTCGACCGGGAATGCCGATCCAGACCGAGCCACTGCCGGATTGGACCTCCATCTGGTCATTTCGGGCCACTTCAAGCATAATTGCGCACTTTTCGCACACCCCACCCGGCCCCTGGCAGGACTGACCATGTTGAACCTGAGCGATGGCGTCAAGAAGGCGCTGATTCTCATCCCCACCCAATTGATGCCCGAGAACACCCGTGTGGCGCTGCGGCGCAAGTACCTCGCGCAGTTGGAACTGGCCAAGGCGCACAACGCGAATTTCCTGATCATCGGGCACCCCAAGAGCGGCAATACCTGGCTCAAGGTGATGATTTCGCGGCTGTACCAGATGCGCTACGACCTGCCCGAGTCCAAGCTGATCAACACCGACGAATTCGCGCGCAAGATTCCCGAAATTCCGCGGCTCGCGGCTACCAATGGGTATTACAGTTACGAGGGCGAGGTGGGCAAGCTGCTCGCCGCCGGTGCCCCGGACAATCCGCTGCGGCACAAGCCGGTGCTGTTCCTGGCGCGCAACCCGATCGATATCGCGGTCTCGTGGTATCACCAGTTCACCAAGCGGCAGTCGCGCGCCAAGCAGGAACTGATCAACCATTTTGTCGAACACCCGATCGACCGCAACACCGTGGAGATGTGGGAATTCGTGCGTCACTCCGATATCGGCCTGCCCAGCCTCATCGAATACCAGAACACCTGGGCGCGCAATAGCGCCGATCTGGAGCGCGGCATGCTGACCCGCTACGAGGATCTGCGTGCCGAGCCGGTGCCCACCCTGCACAAGATCACGCAGCTCATGGGCGAGAGTTTCACCGAGGAGGAAATCCGCAAGGCGGTGGAGTGGGGGTCGTTCGACAATCTGCAGAAGCTGGAAACGCGCGGCACCTTCAGCCAGGGCGGCATGAAATTGGTCAACAAGGACGACCCGAGTACGTACAAGGTCCGGCGCGGCAAGGTCGGGGGCTACCGCGAGGACTTCGACGAACGGCAGGTCGAGGAGTTGGAGGCGCTGGTGCGCGACACTATCGCACCGGAGCTCGGCTACTGCCAGGACAGCGGTCCCGAGTCGTAGTGGCGCCCTCCACCTGGGTCATCCTGGGCGACAAGGGCGGCGACAACGGCCAGGTCGAGACGATTGTCGAGGCGCTGCCCTGGCCGGTTGAGCGCAAGTACGTTCACATGCTGCCGCAGTGGGTGCTGGGCAAACCCCGTTACGAACCGAGTCTGGCGCACCTGGACTTGCAACAGTCCGATCCCATCGAGGGCCCCTGGCCCGACCTGATACTCACGATCGGCCGCAGGCCGTCCATGGTGGCGCTGTGGATACGAGAGCAATCCGGCGGCGCGACGAAAATCGTGCTGGTCGGCAAGCCCTCGGGTCACATGACGGATTTTGCGCTGGTTGTCGCCAGCGCCGAAAACCAGCTGCCGCCATTGCCCAATTTTGTCCCCACCACCCTGCCGCTCATGCGGGTTTCCCGCGAGGCGGTCGAGGCCGAGGCGAACGCCTGGCGTGAACGGCTGGCGCCGCTGCGCAAACCCCTGGTGGCGTTCCTGGTGGGTGGCCAGACCAACCCCTTCGTGATGAACCGGGACGTCGCCCGGAAACTGGTGGCTACGGCGCGTTGGGTGGTCGACGAGCTCGGTGGCACGCCCTACGTGACCACCAGCCGGCGTACAACACCGGAGGTGGTCGAGGAGCTGCGTGAGCACCTGCCTCCGGAGTCACAGTTTTTTGAGTGGGGCAGTGAAGCGTCCGACAATCCCTACCGCGCCCTGCTGGGCAGCGCCGATGCGTTTATCGTGACGGCGGACAGTGTCTCGATGATGGTCGAGGTGATTTACCTGCGCAAACCGCTGGCGATCTTCCCCCTGCCGGGCGGTGCGTTGGGTGGGCTGGATCAGGCGCGCCGCTCGCTGGCGCACTGGCTGTTTAATCCCCGCTGCGAGGGCTCGGCAGACCGCCTCCGGCACCGCGTCGCGCGGCTGATCTATCGCCTCGATGTGTTCAAGATTCTCTCGGCAACGAGGGATTTCCGTGCGTTCCACCGCATGTTGGTGGATCGTGGTATGGCGGTGTGGGCGGGTCAGCCGTTTCGTTCAGAAGCGGTGGAGTTGCCCGACGACGTGGGTCGGGTGATCGCGCGGATCGAAGCCCTGTTTGCGACAGACGGGCAGGCCGCGAAACCCTAGCGCATCCCCAGTACGTTTTTCATGAAGTGCGTGCCGGCGCGGCTGACGCGCTGTGCGGCAATGGCCAGCGGGCTCTGGTCGAGGAAGTTCACCTGGACCATGCGGCGCTCACCGACGAACCGGGTATGGCCGTGCCACGAGTGGTCGGTGCGGCGAAAGGCCAGCAGCGTGCCGCCCTTGGGCGGAACCTGTGCCGCGTAATTCTCGATGTCATCGCGCGATCGCAACATGCGCAGCGGACCGTCCGCGTGGTCCCGATCGGTATTGAAGTACACTAGTACCGTGAGGACCTTGCTCCGGTGAGCGGTGTGGATATTGCCATCGGTACGTTCACAGAACTTGCGCACCGTCACGGTGGTGGGCAGGGCGGGCAGATCCATGTCGAACTTCTCGCCCAGCGCCTGGGCCAGCGGCTCGCCCTGCAGCTCCTCTATGAGCGCGCTGAAGGCGGGCCCGTAGTCCAGGCCCTAGAGAGCGTGGTTGGCGGCACTTTCGCTGGCGGGGTAGTCCGCGTTGACGGTGTCCACCGTCTCCCGGGTAAAAATGTCGGGTACCACGATGAAATCGAACGGGTCGGTTTCCAGCGGTGTGGCGCGTAGTTTTTCGAGGTTCAGCACTGACATGCGCGCATTCTAGGCAGTGCGCCGGGGCGGGGCAACCGGGAGGTCCCGGCAATCATGTTAATAGTGCGCTAAATCAGTGCCTTGCACGGGGTGCGGGTGAAGCTACCGGCATTTTGGGGTATGATTCGCGCCCTTCAAGGACCCATCTCCTGCAGGGAATTCCACGCTCATGGCGGACAAGGCGCGCGTTGTATTTCGACATCTCGTGATGCTGCTGTGCTTCTGGCTGCCGGCGTCCCGTCGCAAGCGCATCGAGCGCTGGCTGCGCGGCCGCGAGGAATTCAAGAAGCTGCAGCGCGCCGACTGGGTATTGATGAGTTGGGGCAAGTCCGGGCGTACCTGGCTGCGCGTGATGATGTCGCGCGCCTACCAGCTCAAGGGTGGTCTTGATGCCAGCGAGCTGCTCGACTTCGACAACCTCAAAGCGCTCGACCCCTCGCTGCCCGCCGTCTTTTTCACCCACAACAATTACCTGCGCGACTACACCGGCAACCAGCACTCCAAGGCGCACTTCGCCGGCAAGCGGATCGTGCTGCTGGTGCGTGATCCGCGCGATGTTGCGGTGTCACAGTTTTTCCAGTGGCAGTACCGCATGCGGCCCAACAAGAAATTCATTAACGATTATCCCCCGCACGGTGCCGACATCGATGTCTGGGAATTCGTACAGGACCGCGATGCGGGCGTGCCGCGTATCGTCGATTACTTCAATGGCTGGGCCCAGGCCATTCCTGAACTGGGCAATATCCTGGTCGTTCGCTACGAGGATATGCGGCGTGAGCCCGGCGAGGTGCTGAGCAAGATCATGGCCTTTACCGGCACCGACATCACCCCGGAACAGGTCAACGAGGCTGTCGAATTCGCCGCCTACGAGAACATGAAAAAAATGGAGCAGGACACCTTCTTCAAGGGCAGCGGTGCGCGGGTCAAGCCCGGCGACAAAAACAATCCGGAGTCCTTCAAAGTGCGCAAGGCGAAGGTGGGTGGCTATCGCGACCATTTTACCGATGAGCAGTGCGAGCAGTTGCAACGCATGGTGGACGAGCTGGATCCGATGTTCGGTTATACCGGAGACGCGGCGTGAAGTACGCGGTGCAGACTTTGCGGCACGGGCTCAATACCGCCCGCAAAAAGTTGTCGCGAAAAATCCTGCACCTGCGCATGCGCAACCAGTCCCAGGAGGCAGTGTTGGCTGCGGAGCGAAAACTTCGCGGCAAAGAGCAGTACACCACCCTGCAGAAAGCCGACCTGGTGTTTGTGTCATTCGGAAAGAGTGGCCGCACCTGGTTGCGCGTGATGATCTCGCACCTGTTTCGCCTGAAGTATGACCTGCCGGAAAATGCGTTGCTGAGTTTCGATAACTTTCACAACATGAACCCGGCCATTCCCAAAACATTTTTCACGCACGACAATTACATCAAGGATTACGTGGGTAACTTCGACCACAAGGCGCCGTTCTACGACAAGCGCGTGGTGCTGATGGTGCGTGACCCGCGGGATGTGGCGGTGTCGCAATTCTTCCAATGGAAGTTTCGGCTCAAACCCAACAAGGTACTTATCAACAATTATCCCTCGCGCGATTCCGATATCAGTCTCTACGATTTTGTCATGGGCGAAGCCGGTGGCGGGATGGCCGAAGTAGTCGACTATCTCAATGTGTGGGCCCGCGAGTACGAAAAGGTCAGCCAGTTTCACCTGCTGCGCTACGAGGATCTGCGCGCGAACACGGTGGACAGCCTCGAGGCGCTGCTGACGTTCATGGGCGTCGACGCCACCGACGAACAGGTGGCCGGTGCGGTGGAGTATTCCTCGTACGAAAACATGAAAAAGATGGAAAGCTCCGAGCAGTTTCGCCTGGCCGGTGGGCGCATGATGCCCAAGGATCGGGACAACCCGGACAGCTACAAGGTGCGCAGGGCCAAGGTCGGCGGTTACCGCGATTACTTCAGCGATGCCGAGGTCGCCGCCATTGACGCCAGGCTGCGAGAAACGCTCGATCCGATGTTCGGCTATCACTGATCGGTCGATTCCCCACCTGGTACTGTGAACCAGGTCACGTTGCGCGCTGGCGGCGCCCGTAGTTCAAGCGGTAAGCGCACGCAGGTGGGTTCTCTCTTCTATACTTTGTCCCCGGTACTAACACCGCAATAGAAGGGAAGCGATATGCGCAGTGTTTATGCAGGATTCATGATCGTCCTGACAGCCGGTTGTTCTCACCCGCTGGCGATCCAGGGGCGTGGCGATATTGTCGAGTTAAATGAGCAGGTGCGTGGTTGCACCTATGAAGAATTCCAGGCCGGTGCAGAGCGCTGTGAGAACTGGGTGTCTGGAACGGGCTACGATGTCCGGTTTATGCCGGTTCCCCACGACGGCTGGCAGTTTACCGGCTGGGGTGGCCTGGGCTGTAACGGCCTGGATGGCGATCTATGCACGTTCAGCCTCACTGAGGCCCAGGTGGCGGCGTGGGTGGATGCGGCACCGTATACCGTGTTCCCGGCGACACTGGCGATCTTCGAGCCCGCCACCGGCGTGGCGGTTTCCACCAGTGGCGTACCTCTGCAGGACAACAAGCGTTACCAGGCGATCTACCAGGTGACCAACACGGCAGACGTTGTCCAGAATGACGTGGTCCTCTACGCGACTATCCCGGCGTTCTCGGGTCCTGTCACGCCCGCCTCAGAGACGGTCCCGCCTGCCGACTGCGACAATGGCGCGCAGGTGTGTCTGGCCGGCGAGCAGTTGCGCTGGGATGTCGGGCAATTGCAGCCCGGCGACGTGGCCCTGTTTTCGCTCAGTGAATTCATTTCCAGTCTGGCGCTCGAAGGCGATGTCGCGGCGTTTGACGCTCAGCTGCGGGTCAATGGTATTGACTCCGCCACGACCGCTGCGCAGTTGGTACTCAGTGAAGACAAACCGGAATTCCAGGTCGATCTGTTGCCGCCGGGCGGTTCGGCGAACCCCGGCGATACACTTACCCAGCGCGTTACCTTCAGCAATCTCTCCGTCAGTCTGGTTGCCGACGAACTGCAGGTTACTCTCGATCCGCGCACCACGTTCGTCTCGGCCACCGGGGGTGGTTCCCACGCGGACGGTATCGTCACCTGGCCGATCAGCCTCGGTGCGGGCGGTTCGGACAGCCGTGAACTGACAGTCGGCGTCGAAGCAGCTGCCGGAACAGGGGCATTACTGGAGTCGACGGCTGTGGTGCGCGACACCACCAGTGGTATCAGCGCCAGCGACACCGAACAGGTGGCAGTCAGCGATCTCGATGCCCTCCGTCTGACCATAATCTCGGATCTGGCCACTGCCCCCGCCGGCGGGCAGATCAGGCTGCGTTATCTCGTCGAAAACACCGGTGCACTGCCGCTGTCCGGCGTTATCCTGCGCGCCGTGATCCCGGCCCAACTGGGCCAGGTTACGCCGGCTGTTGAGGCCACGCCGGCCGGTTTCTGCGTCAGTGGGTCGACCTCGTGCAGCGCCGGCCAGGGTATCCAGTGGAACATCGGCCCGCTTCCCGCAGGCGAGACCCGGGCGTATACCGTGACCGAGAATATTGTTGCCAGCGTGGACGAGGCGGAACTGATGTCGGTGATCGCCATGGTCAGCGCCAGCGGTCAGCCCGAGGTCCTGGGTGGTCACACGGTCGTCCTGACCTCCAACTG